>JAUVPT010000027.1 GCA_030598525.1 Gemmatimonadota bacterium | reverse complement strand
GTGGGGTGATCAACCGGCAGCCCGCCTCACAGATCCGGGTGATCGGCCGGGCCACCCAGGGAGTGCGCGTCATCGCACTGGACGATGGGGACGAGCTGATTGACATCGCCAAGGTCGCAGCTGACCTGGACGCCGGTGAAGCGGACGATACGGACTCAGGGGAGGCCGCCCTCGTCGAGGCTGGCGCTGCCGAGGAAGCCGAGGAGACCGAGGAGACACCCGAAACGGGAGAGTAGATCTCGATGCCTGTGAGTACCGGCCTGGTGACCCTGGCCGAGATTCGTTCCGCGGCGAACAGGATTCGCGGCGCCATCCGCCGAACGCCGCTTCTCCCGGCGGACCGGTCCGCCGGAGCGGTTCCGGGCGATGCGGCGGATCTGTGGTTGAAATGCGAGTGCCTCCAGTTCGCCGGGGCGTTCAAGCTCAGGGGAGCCTATAACTTCATCTCTTCTCTCCCATCCGAAGTCCGGCAGGCCGGCGTCGTGACCTACTCGTCCGGGAATCACGCGCAGGGCGTGGCCTATGCGGCGCGAGCTTTCGGTGTCCCGGCGCTGGTGGTGATGCCAGTGGACGCCCCGGGGATCAAGGTCGCTGCGGTCCGGAGACTCGGCGCACGCCTCGAGACGGTCGGCACGACAACCACGGAGCGTAAGGCGAGGGCCGAGGAGCTTCTCTCCGAAATCGGCGGGACCATGGTGCCTCCGTTCGATCATCCCGACATCATCGCGGGGCAGGGCACCGTGGGCCTCGAGATCATCGAGCAGCTCCGTGAAGCCTCCCAGCGGCGAGGCAGGGAAGTCCGGGCGTCTTCAATCCTCGTTCCGATCGGCGGAGGGGGCCTGATCTCGGGGGTGGCCGCCGTGATTCGGGAACTCGTGCCCGAGGCGAGCGTCATCGGTGTGGAACCGGAAGGGGCGCCGAAGATGAGGCGCTCGCTGGACGCCGGACATCCGATCACCCTGGAGAGCGTGGACACGATTGCGGACGGGTTGAAGCCGGTGCGCCCGGGGGACCTGACCTTCGAGCACACACGGGACCTGGTCGACGAGGTGGTCACCGTAGATGACAGGTCGATCCGCCAGGCCGTGCTGTGGTGCCAGGGCCAGCGCCTCGTGGTCGAACCGAGCGGCGCGGCGACCATTGCGGCGCTGGCGTCGGGGATGGCGAAGCCGGCCGACGAGGGAGCCACCGTCGCGGTTCTGTCTGGCGGCAACCTGGACCCGTCCATCCTGCGCGCGTGGCTCGCGGATTCCGCGGATGGTGCACCGGGCGATGGGACCGCGGAGTGAGAGACCCGTTCATCGCGATCACTGCTTCCGTCCGGGACAGCGACATCGGCATGCCCCGGGTCGTGCTGGAGGCGGGCTACCTGCAGGCCGTGCGCGTGGCTCGCGGCCTTCCGCTGGTGTTTTCTCCCCTGGATGATGAGTTCACGCGCGAGCACATGTTTAAGCTGGCAGGCGGGCTACTGCTGACGGGCGGAGAGGACGTGGATCCATCTCGCTACGGCCAGGCGCCGGACGGGGCGCGCACCGTGTCCCCGGAGCGTGACGCCATGGAGCTGACTCTCCTGGAGCAGGCCCTGGAGCGCCGGATACCGGTGCTCGGGATCTGCCGCGGGATCCAGATTCTGAACGTGGCTCTCGGCGGCACGCTGTTTCAAGACCTGTTCACCCAACGCGGAAAGGACATCGATCACGACCGCTATCGTGAGTTCGATGGTCACATACACTCCATACGCACGGATGCGCCTCGTCGCCTGGCGGGAGTGTTCGAGATGGATGAGTTCGTTCAGAATTCAGCCCACCACCAGGGGATCCGGGACCTGTCTCCGGAACTGACGGCGGTGGCATGGGCGCCGGATGGGCTGGTCGAGGCTGTGGAGTACAGGGCCGGCGGAGCGGCCTGGACCTGCGGTGTACAATGGCACCCGGAGCGTACGATCGAGGAACCCACCGGCACGAACCGCAGGTTGTTCCAGGTGTTCGGCCAGGAAGCGCGCCGCACCGCGTCGCTCGATCCGGGAGGATGATCGGTGCGCCTCGTTCTGTTCGACATCGACGGCACCCTGGTAAACTCGATGGGGGCCGGGAAAGCCGCCCTCGAGTATGCCATGGTCTCGGTCTATGGGGAGACGGGGCCCATCGCCTCGTTCGATTTCCACGGCCGAACGGACCCGGCCATTGTGCGCGGCCTCTTGCGCGCAGTGGAATGGCCGGATGACGAAATTGAGGCAGGTTTCGAATCCACGTGGGAAGCGTACCTGGCCGCGCTCGACCGGGAACTGGTGGAGCGTGGCGGGCAGGTCCGCCCCATTTCGGGCGTGAACGAACTCCTCGGCGTGCTCGAGGGAGATGAGAGGTTCGCCCCGGGGCTCGTCACCGGTAATATGGAGGGTGGCGCGCGACGAAAGCTCGGGGCAGCCGGGCTGGCAGGCCGGTTCGGGTACGGGGCCTACGGATCGGATTCCGAACGGAGAGGCGATCTGCCCCCGATAGCTCGCGAGCGAGCGCAACGCCGGTACGACCGTTCGTTCGACATGGGGATGGCCGTCGTCGTGGGTGACACGCCCGAGGACATCCGGTGTGCCCGGGCCAACGGGGCCAGGGCACTGGCAGTTTCGACGGGCCGCCACTCCGTCGAGGAGTTGCGGGAACACGGCCCCGATGCCGTGTTCGAGGACCTGAGCGACACCTTTCGAGTGGTGCGGATGCTTGCCGATGAGTAGTCAGTCGCTGAGAACGGACGTGTTCATTGACGGCAGCGGCGTGCGCCGCGGCGCACGCGTGACGGTCGCTGGCGTAGCGCTTCTGTGTGACGAGTTGATGGTGCCCTATGGCGAGGTGTTCTGGGTATCGCGCAGGACGGGCATGCTGTTTCTTTTCGCGGGTCGAGCCACTCGCGCGATCAAGGGCTCGCCACAGGAACTGGATCGACTCTACGACCTCCTCACGGAGCGGTTGGACCTGACCGAGCTTCGGCGCCGGATCGTGAAACAACTGGGCCACGAAGTCGTCCTCTTCACGGCCGGCTGCGCGGCAGCGGGCACGATCGACGGTCAGAAGGTCGGGGGTCTCCATGTCGCCGCGGTGACCCGCAGGGCTCTCTACCTCCTGTCGCGGGACAGCCAGCTGACCGTCGGGTGGCCGGCCAGGGCAGCCAGTCGCAGGCCGGCGAAAAAGAGGGACTCGGGCGAGCGCGACGACGACTACCTGGTCATCGGCAAGCCCGATACGTCTCTCACGATCCGGTACCTGTTCGCCGAGGAGATCGGGGCGGTGCTCTACGCCGCTTCCCAGCAACCGCCGGAGGGCAGCGAGGGACGCCCGCTGGAACTGTTCAGTCGCGGTGAGGTCTCGCCACCACCCCAGGCGGAGCTGCCGCCCTTCTCTCTGGCAGCCGGCTCCCTGCAAGACGTGGCCGAACGCGCGGCCGCGAACGTGCCGGGTGAGCTGCAGGCCACGGTCGGGGTGCGGGAGAATTTCTTCGAGACGCACTTCCAGGAACTGGGAGAGATCGCGCTCGGTCCGCTTCTCCTGCGGAAGTCAGCCGCCGGTGGGGCGTACAGCCTCGAGAGGGCGATCGACGCGATGAACTCGGGAGGCCTCCAGGAGGATACGCGGGCCGCCGTGGCGACGGCTGCGGACCGGATGGCGGAAGTCTACGCGGGCGAACTCGAGCGCGTCGCGGTCTCGAGGGGCATCGACATCACGGGCGACCGGGACCTGACTCTCGGCGATGCCGGAAGGACCTTCCTCCTGGAGCGCATGCAGGATCCGTTTGACAGGCTCTGGGAGAGATTCGGCGACCAGGAGGAACAGGAAGGCGAGCTTCGCCGCCGGATCGCCGACCTGGAAGCCGGGCACCCGGACCAGGACGACTCGGAAATGCACGGTGCGGCCGAGGAATGGCGTGCCGCGATGGTTCGCCTGGACCGCGGATACGAAGGGGCGTGGCGGGAGATGGTGGAAGAAATCGAGCGCGCGTGGTCGACGGACCTTCTACCGCGCCTGGCGCTCGTGGGGCAGATCGAAAAACCGCGAATTCCGGAATGGGCCCAACTGGCGGCACTCGCCGCGATCACCCTGCTCCTGGCGGCCGTGCTCGTCTTCGTCCTCGCCCGCTGAGGTCTGTCGGAGGTCCGCTCGTCAGGGAATTCCGCAAGTCACATCGAACAGCGTGTCGACCAGTCCGCCCGCCGGGACGGTCACCGACCGGGGATTCTCTCCCTCCACGGAGCAGTGGTCCGCCACACTCGATTCGAGAAGCTGGACCCGGGTCACTCCAGCCGCGACCGAGCCTACGGTCCTCACGTCCGTATGTCCGATCGATATCGGACCTCCAGACTCGATGACGACCTCGTATCCGTCCCGATCAGGAAACAGACCCGTGGTGGAAGTGACGAGTCTCAGGTTGCCGACCTGGTCGGTGCACAGCACTTCGTACTTCGTCTCGATCATGTCCTCACTGGGAACGAGGACGGTGCGCTCCACGTCTCCGACGAGGCGGCAATTCAGCGCGATGTCTCCCAGCCGCACAGTGTGCTCTCCCGTCGCGAGGTCCGCCGTGCGAGCCGTGTCGTTGGGTCCCATCACGCCGGCATCCAGGCCGTCCACCGCGAGCGTATATCCGTTGTCCGGGTTTTCCCCGCTGGTGGCCGTCACCACCTGCAGAACACCCGCCGTGGCGACACAGGTCACCTCAAACGTGGTAGTGGTCTGGGTGTCGGCGATTACCTGGACCGGACGAGGATTGTCACCGCCCACGGCGCAATTGGCCGCAACTTCGGTGAGCTCGACCGCGTAGGTGTCGACCGCGCGGCTGGCGAACACCACGCTGTCGTTGACACCGATGAGCGACGCGAAGATGTCGTTCACACGGATGTCGTAAAAGTCGGGATCGAATTCCACTCCCGAGGTGACCGTCACGACGGCGAAGTCTCCGCGAGGGCCGGGATCCGTACCGCCGTTGCTATCCGAATCCCCGCATGCCGCTACTGCCAGAATCAGGGCACCGCACCCCACGGGAACGACGCGCTTCGATATCGAAAACCCCATTTATAAACCGGTCCTGGTGGGAATCTGTTTGTCACTACGAGTCGGCCACACCGCGTTTCACCCACGAGCAGATGGTTCGTTCCAATGAGGTGCGGCACATGTTTCGCGCGGAGGTCGCGCGAAACGCCGGTCGTGTTATCTTGTGCCGCCGAGGTTGCGATCTCCCGGTGGCCAATAGCCGGGGCCGATCATAGTCGTCCCAGTCGGTGCTCGACAAGGAGTGTGATTTGGCCAACGCAAAAGCTACGGGTGGCAAGGGGTTTTACATCCTGATCGCCGCCGTTGTCGTCGTGGGTGGTTTTCTTCTGCTGAGGGCGGGTGGGTCCACCGAGGCCCCGAACCTCACACCGATCGCTCTCGCGGGGGGTGACGTCGCCGCTGACATGTCCTCCGGTACGGCGATAGGCGCTGAGGACGCGCCGGTCGTGATCATGGAGTTCTCGGATTTCCTGTGTCCGCATTGCCGGACGTTCAACGGCCTGAGCGGAAAGCTGCTCCGGCAGAACTACGCGAATACGGGGTCCATGAGGTGGATCTCGTTCGACTTCCCGCTGTGGCCGGAGTCGTGGGCCCCGGCGATCGCGGCCCAGTGCGCGAAGCGGCAGGGCAAGTACTTCGAGATGAAGGACCTCCTGTTCGCCCGCGTGGATAGTTGGAGCCAGGGCGGCAACCCGAACCGCAAGTTCGTGGACTATGCCCGGGACCTCGGTCTCGACGCGGGTGCCTTCAAGAGTTGCGTGGATGGACAGGAGACCGTTGCCGAGGTACAGGCATCCAGGGCGTACGGTGAGGCCCTGGGAATCCAGAGCACCCCGAGCATTTTCTTCAACGACGAGCCGTTCCAGCTGACCGGAGGGGATTACGGGTACGGGGCGATCGAGGAGCAGATCAAGGCCGTTGTGGCTGGCGGCGAGTAGCCGGCGGGCACAGGCCGATGTCCTACGACAAGCGGATGCGCGGGATGGTGCTGATCGGCCTGGTCGGCCTGTTCGTGGCGGTCTACCTGTTGCTGTACCAGATGGGTTTCTACGGGGCCCTGCTGTGCGGCGCCGGCTCGTGCGAATTGGTCCAGGCCTCGAAGTACGCCCGCTTCCTGGGTCAGCCCGTGCCGTTGTGGGGGACCCTGTGGTACGCGGGGGTGCTGGCGCTGGCGTTCCTCGGCCTCGGCCCGGTCGCCGGAGCGCGTTGGCTGGACGCCCTGCTGGCCCTGGCTGTCACCGGGGGTCTCATGTTCTCTGCGTATCTGACGGGGATCGAGTTGTTCATCCTGCACGCCCTGTGCATGTGGTGCGTGATCAGCGCCGTCCTCACGACGGCGATCTTCGTACTGGCCCAGCCGTGGCGACTGCTTCGAGGGTCGCCGCCGGCGACCGGATGACAGAAGGGGCGGCCAATAAGCCGCCCCTTCTTGTTTGGTGCAAAGGCATGTCTTCCGGTGGCTATCAGGCGCTGGCTCGCCAGAATCCTTCCCGCGCGTTTCCATGCTCCGACCCGCGCAGCTTGTCGAAGGCGCGGTTCCGGATCTGCCGGATGCGCTCGCGGGTGACGCCCAGGAGTTCGCCGATCTGCTCGAGCGTCATCTCCTCGCCGTCATCCAGCCCGTAGTACAGAACGAGAATCTTCCTCTCCCGTTCGGTGAGATAGCTCTCGAACATCCTCTCCAGGAACTCGCGTCGGGCCTGGGCCTCGACGTCTATCTCGATGTCCCCCTCGTCGGCGCCCGAGAATCGCTCTCCGAAGGAGGCGCTGTCACGGTCCGACTTGTCGAGCGGTGCGTCCAGACTGAGTTCGGCCGAAGCCACGCGGCGAAGCGCGCGCACCGTCTCGACCGGCTCCTTCATCTCCTCCGCGATCTCACGATCGGTCGGCGACCGGCCGAGCTTCTGCGTCAGGGCCGTCTCCGTACGTGACAGCTTGACCAGGTTCGAGTTCTGGTTCAGCGGAATCCGAACCGATCGCGTCTGCTCGGCCAGCGCCTGCAGCACGGTCTGCCGAATCCACCACACGGCGTACGAGATGAACTTCACGCCCTTGTCGGGATCGAACTTCTTCACGGCCTTGAGCAGGCCCTCGTTCCCGATGCACACGAGCTCGGCCAGGTTGAGGCCGCGGCCCTGGTACTTTTTCACGTACGAGATCACGAACCGCAGGTTTGCCGTGACCAGCCGCTCCGCCGCGGCGCGGTCACCGGCACGTGCCCGGCGCGCGATCTCTCGTTCTTCCATCGGATCTTCGATCAGTGGATAGCGCTCGACATCCTGCAGGTATTGGTCGAACGAATCGAGCGCTCGCGCATCGAAGAATATCTGCTTTCTAACGGCAGCGTTCATAGGCTCCGGTTCTCTTGCTGTACAACGGCACTATTCGTACGAGGGCGATACCCGTCCACCCCCAAGCCCCAATACTACACTGAATGTCCGTCAGGTTCCGTCAACCCCTCAACTTTCGCGAAGCGCGTCGCGTAGCCATTGCTCGTCCTCGGGCCCGAGGTCGGCAGGCCGGTCTGCAGCGACGCCGTCATCCCCGGCGCTGGCCCACTTGCGCAGGCGATTCCGGGCAACGAAGAAGCCGAGCACCAGGACCACCAGAGGCAACCCGTAGACCAGGAGATTGATGCCCCTCGCCTGCGGCCGGAGGAGAATCCACTCTCCGTACCGGCTGACGAAATAGGCCTCGATCTCGGCAGGGGTCTCACCCGCTGCGAGCCTGTCCCGCACCACGGCATGCATCTCACGAGAGAGATCCGCGTTGGACTCGACGATCGACTGGTTGCGACACACCGGACAGCGGAGTCCCGAGGCCACCTCGGCGGCCAGCGCGTCCAACTCGGCTTCGGCCGGGTCCGTAAGAGCGCTTCGGTCGTCGGCCTGCTCCGCCGGCGCCTCCACTTCCTGTAGTGCCGGGGTCGCGGCTTCCGGTTCCGCTTCCTGCGCCGTCATCGCTCCCGGCCAGGCCACCAACGTGACGAGCAGGGCGAGGACCCACACGAGAGCGCGGCTCACGGTGCGCCTCCCGTCCCGGCTGCGCTGGCAGCGGCTCTCGGTGCCGCGAGCAGCGAGTCCACCTGGTACTGCACGAGGTCCCACGTGACCGGACCGACTTTCTTGAGCGAAATCGTCCCGTCCGTGCCGACGAAGAACGTCTCGGGAACCCCATACACACCGTAGTCGATGGCTGTGCGCTGCGAGGGATCGAGGACATGGGTCCAGTCACCGCCATACTGGGCCAGGAAGCGCTCGGCGTTGGCCCGCGAGTCCTGGTAGACAACGCCGAGAAGAACCACCTCGGAATCGTCCCACGTGCGCTCCGTCTGCACGAGCACCGGGTGTTCCTGACGGCATGGAATGCACCAGGAGGCCCAGAAGTTGAGGATCACGACCTTTCCCTCGAGGTCGGCCAGTTGCACGGTGTCGCCCTCGAACGTGATGAGTTCGAAGGCCGGCGCCTGCAGGCCCGCCATCGGGGAAGGCAGCACGTATGTATCCCGGCCCATCCCCCAGTACAACAGCCACAGCACGGGTAGGGCTGCCAGCGGGAGGAGCCAGCGAAGTTGCGTCTTCTTCATGTCGTCTCAGTCCGTCCGCTTACGATCAAACCGTCACCGCCGCTGGCTCGTCAACGAGCCCGGCGGATTCCTCTTCCTCGGCGATCTCGGCCGCTGATACCGCGGGGCGACCACTGCTCCGCTGCGGCATCACGGCCAGGATGGCCCCGAGCGCCACGATCATGCCGCCGATCCACAACCAGGGAACGGCCGGGTTCACGATCGCCCGGACGGTGGCGTGACTTCCCTCCGCCTCGTCGAATGCCATCAGCGTCAGGTACAGGTCCTCCTTCAGGGTGGACCGCACCGCCGGCGTGGCGATCGGCTGCTGCGAGTTCGGGTAGTAGTTCATGCGGGGCCGCATGGTCCCCGCGTCGTCTCCCTTGTGGAAGATGCTGAACGTGCTGCCTACCACGAACCGCTGCTCCTGCTCCTCGGCCCACAGCTCGTCGAACATGATCCCGTAGTCTCCGAGCTGCATGAGCTCTCCGCGCCGCAGCGTTACCTCGCGCTCGAAGCGGTAGGTGCCGGAGAGCGCCAGGGCCACGATGATCACCACGATGCCGGCGTGCACGATGTAGCCGCCGTAGCGCCGGTTATTCCGCGTGAGGATCTGGCCGAGGGCTACCGGGGCGGAGACGCCGGCGATCCGCCTGCGGGCCGAAATGCCCTTTCGGAACTCCTCGACGATGGTCGCCGTCACAAAGCCGGCGAATGTGAAAGTGACGAGAGGCCAGAAGCTGCGGGTGCCGAGAACGAAGCCGAACAGCCCGGCGGCGAGTCCGACGACCGCGGGTACCAGGAAGGTCCGCTTCATCTTCTCGGGTGTCGTGCGGCGCCAGGGCAATGCCGGCCCTACCCCCATGAGGAACAGGAGAAGCACTCCGATCGGAATCGACACCATGTTGAAGTACGGCGGCCCGACGCTCACCCGATTCCCGTTCACGGCTTCCACGATCAGCGGGAACGTCGTTCCCAGCAGAACGGTGAACGTAAAAGCAACGAACAGCAGGTTGTTCAGGATGAACATGCTCTCGCGTGAAACCACGGCGTCGAGCGAGCCGGGAGAGTGCAGCCGGTCCGAGCGCCAGGCGATCAAGACCAGTGACACGAGCATGAGGAGGGCGATGAACGCCAGGAACAGCGGCCCGATCACTCCCTCGGTGAACGCGTGCACTGAGTCAAGAATTCCCGATCGGGTCAAGAATGTCCCAAAGAGGGTGAGAAGGAACGTCCCGATGATCAGGGAGAGGTTCCAAAGCTTCAGCATTCCTCGCCGTTCCTGCACCATCACGGAGTGAAGAAACGCCGTCGCCGTGAGCCAGGGAAGGAAGGAGGCGTTCTCCACCGGGTCCCATGCCCAGTAGCCACCCCATCCCAACACCTCGTATGACCACCAGGCACCTCCCACGATCCCCACGGAGAGAAACGCCCAGGCGGCCACCGTCCAGCGGCGCGTCACACGGATCCACTCATCATCGACCTTACCGCTCAGCAAGGCGCCGATCGCGAACGCGAACGGAACCGTGAGCCCCACGTAGCCGAAGTACAGCATCGGCGGGTGCAGGCCCATCAGCGGGTGGTTCTGGAGCAGCGGATTGGGCCCCGGTCCGTTCGCGGGCACCGGGAACACCGTACCGAACGGGTTGGCCGGGCCGGTGAGCAGTCCGTAGAAGAACAGGCCGACGAAGCCCATCACTCCGTGTGCGAACGGGATGAGCCTGGAGTCCGACTTCCGGTTCACGAACGCCACCAGGGCGCCGTACGCGGAGAGGATCCAGCCCCAGAACAGGATCGAGCCCTCGAGGCTGCTCCACAGGGATATGGCCGTGTAATAGGTCGGCGTTTCGCGACTTCCGACCTGGGCCACGTAGGACACGCTGAAGTCGTGCGAGAGGAGCGCGATCTCCATCGAGATGAACGCCGTCGACATGGCGGCGAACACGAAGTACGAGCCGTACCGCGCCGCCCGGATCAGGCCCGGCTTGCGCGTGAAGCCGCCGACGATGCCCGTGACCGTCACCACCAGGGCGCCGAGAAGCGCCGCGGCGATGGAAGTACTTCCGATGAGATTCAGCATTCGCCGCTACCCGTCCGACTTGATGAGAGACTCGTACATCTGCTCGGGCTTCTCACCATGGGGCGGCTCGTACTCGTTGGAGTGCTTGACCATCAGGTTCTTGGACTCGAAGACGCCCTCGTGCGTATAGCGTCCCTCGACCACGACCCCGATGCCTTCCTTGAACATCGCAGGCGGCGCCCCCGTGCTGCGCACGGGCACCTCGCCCAGGCTGTCGGCGACCACGAAGCGCAGATCCAGGGCTTCCGCGTCCCACGTCAGCGACCCGGGCTTCACCTGGCCTCCGAGGCGGAGTGGCTGATCGACGATCTCGTCGGCCCGCTCCGCCAGCTCAGCCCGAAGCTCGCTCGGGGTCAGGAAGTAGACGACGTTGCTGCTCAGCCCACCGGCAATGAGCATCGCGATCCCACCAGCGATCGCGAGCACACCAAGACCGGCCCATATCTTCTTGGACTTATTCATGTGACGGATTGTCCCTTGCTATGTGCCTCGGAGCATCAATCTCCAGTGACTTCGACTTCGAACGACTCTACAGCATGCGCTGTCGTTCGCCCGCGCGATTCCAACCTGAACGCGTACCAGAGGAGCGCGCCCCAGGTGAGTCCGTAGCCCGCTACCACGAAGCTGCGATTCTCCATTCCCACCCGGCCCGTATAGACCCATAGCAGGATCAGGGCCAGAACGTAGACTACGCTGACCACGCTCCACTTACGCATTGTACGCCATTCTCCTCTCGAGTTCCCCTTCGAGCTTCGCAAGGCGGATACGCCGCACCATAAGATACGCAAAAACGAGCGTGAACGCGGCCAGGTTCAGCATCAGCGTCCACAGGATGTCCGGCGCCACGCTGCGCGGGCTGGACGGCGGCTGGTGCAGCGTTCGCCACCAGGTGACCGACATGTAGACGATCGGCACGTTCACGAATCCGATCACTCCGACGATCGCGGACCAGCGAGCTCGCTTCTCTTCGTCTTCCGCGAAGCTCCGGAGTGCCCCGTACCCGACGTAGATGGCCAGCAGGATCGCCGTGGTCGTGAGCCTGGGGTCCCAGGTCCAGAAGACGCCCCACGTCGCCTTGCCCCACATCATGCCCAGAAGGAGCGTGAGGACGGTGAACACCACACCGATCTCGGCCGAGCTAGCCGCCACCCGGTCCCAGCGCTCATCCCTCTGAATGAGGTACAGGACGCTCATCACGAACACGATGAAAAAACAGAGAAATGCCAGCCAGGCCGCGGGACCGTGTACGTACATCAGCCTCTGCACGTTGCCCTGCGCAGCGTCCGCGGGGACGACCCTGAGACCGACGTAGCTGCCGGCCATCATGCTCAGAAGCGCCAGGATTCCCAGGGTTTTCTCGACTACCGTTCTTGGGCCCACTTCACTCCTCCAGAGCGATCGGGAAGATCCAGATACAGATTACGAAGAATATGATGTCGAATGCCCCGAGCACCCGCAGCCACACCACGGCCTCACCCATCAGGTCGCCCTCGAGGATCAGCGTCGTGGCATTCACCGCGCCGAGCAGCACCGGGACGAGGGCGGGAAACAGCAGGAGCGGGAGCATGACCTCGCGGGCCCGCAGGTTCACGGTGAGCGCCGAGTAGAAGGTGCCTACCAGAGAGAAACCGAT
>JAUVPT010000132.1 GCA_030598525.1 Gemmatimonadota bacterium | reverse complement strand
GAAGAAACAGGTGTGGAGCGGGACCGCGACCACGGACATCAGCCAGAATACGTCGCCGGAGGATCGCACCCAGAAGAGCAACGACGCTGTGGCCAAAATGCGGGATGGCTTCCCGCAGGGCAGCTGACGACCGGCGACCTACGTCCCCGGTTCCATCCAGCTTTCTGTGTCCACCGGGGGCGGCAGGCGTCCGTAGATGTAGTCGTCCGCCACGAGCGCCAGCCGACGCGAGATCGCTGACCGCCTGATCGCGAACCGCACCGCCGCGTGCATCGGGTTGTCGGGGTGGGAGTAGGGGCACACGGAGATGCAGCGGGCGCAGTCCGTGCCGATCTTGCACCAGTGGGTGAAGCAGGCCTCGGCGTCGATCCTCCAGCGCACCGCTCCATCGATCTCGGTCCGGGCTCCGGTGGGGATCGCCTTGCTGGGACAGGCGTCCGCGCACTTCAGACAGATCGAGCAGAAGTCGATCACCGAATGCTCCGGCACCCGCTGGTCCAGGACCAGCGGCAGGTCCGTGGTGACGACGGCGATCCGCACCCGCGGGCCTAGGTTCGGGGTCATCAGCAGGCCCATCCGCCCGATCTCCCCGAGACCGGCATCCCGGGCCACCAGCGGACAGATGACCCTGTAGTTGCCGTCGATGTGAGCCCGTGCCGGATATCCGAGGCTGCGGATGAACACGGCCATCTGGACGGCGATCGCGCCCGACGCCAGGTACTGCTGAGCGGACTCCATCACGGTCGGTCCGCGCGGCGCCCGGTCAATCATCTCCTTCGCCATCTCGACCGTCACCGCGATCGCGTGCGCGTGATCAAGCTGGACCGGCTGTCCATACTGCTCGCCGCGCCCGACGACAGTGTACTTGTGGTAGTCCCGGAGTTCAGTGATGCCCACCGAGACGGCCCCGAGCTTCAGGGCCCATCCCTTGATGAACCGAGTCATCGCTTCCGCTTCGATCGGTTCTCGCTCGGAAGCCACTTTTCCATCGACCAGCGACCGCAGGTCCTCGACCGTCGCGAAGCTGGCCTCGGCGGCCGCGAAGGCCAGCGGTTCGAACAGTGTCGAGCCCTTCCGCAGCAGTCCGGCCTCGGTGCGAAACTTCTCGTCCAGGGCGTAGTTCTCGGGCTTTTCCTCGTAGTACGCCCGGAACAGAGCCGAGCCTGGCACGAGGCGGGCGCGTGAGAACATCACGTCCCGCTCGTCGAATCGCTTCGTCGGTGTGTCGCGCTCCGCCCGGTGCTTCGAGCCCGTGGGAACCAGGAGCAGAGCAGCGGCCGCGAGCGTCAGCGCCAGGATGACCGCGCCCGTAGATGTGCCGGCTGAGCCCGGGAGCAGGACTACGGCCAGGTAGGGCACGGGCAGAAGGACGGCCAGGAGCGCCAGTCGCCCGGCGGCACGTGGCTCCCCCTCCCGCCAGGAGACGAAGGCTGAGAAGCCGAGCCAGACGAACACGGCCGCGCCGGTTCCATACAGCAACACATCCATCAACGGCACGACCGACCGGGACATCTAGAACGCCTTCTTCACCATGGTCCGGACCAGCTCGACCAGAGAGATCTGCGTGAATACCAGGAAGGCGAACGGAATGAACAGGATGACCCCGACGGAAATCAGCTGGTGCAGACCGATCGGAAACGAATTCATGCTCCGTACCTGGTCGTAGTCGGCGCCGAAGTCAGCCATCGCGGACGGGTCCGCGGAATCCAGGAGCCCCGTACCGCCGGCCGACCACCGGGCGTCGAAAGCTCCTGTCAGATTGTGAGCGAGCCACCCGTAATCGACCAGGCCCTGGTTCTTGGCCCGGAGCATCCCGGGAACGAATACGACCAGGGGAGCTGTAAGAGCGAGGATCGAGATGACCATGAAGAACGCGATCTCGGTACCGGTCTGAGCGATGGTGAAGCCAGCGTACAGAAGCTCGTCGGCCAGCGCTCCCGACAGCGCCGCATTCAGGGCGAAACCAATCAGCACGAATGACAGGTGCGCCCGCGTGACCGGGTTGAGTCCACCAATCCCGTCAGGGTGAGCCGGCAGGATCGCCAGCTTCAGCTTACCGACTCGTCGCAGGAACAGGCCCCACGCGATGTAGCGCCAGGCCCATAGCAGGAGGAAGAAGCCCACCAGTGGTCTGCTGACCATCCCGAACCACCAGCCGGCTGCGCTCAGTGTGGTGCCGCCCGAAGATCCTGAAGCCCAGGTGGACAGGTCGCTACGAGGGTCGAGCACAGGAAACCACCGCATCGCGATCCACGGTATCAAGAGCGCCACGACGAGAAGCAGCAGCTCGATCCACAGCGAATTCGCCCGGCGTCCGAGATCGGCCCTCGCGTCCTCGTACTCCGGCATCTCACTGTCGGGGATGAGCGACGACGACTCCAGATACTGCATCGCATTACCGAGCTGCATGCCGATTGCACCGGATGCGATGACCAGCAACGGAACGACCACGAACAGACGGGCAAGCGCACTGGCGTCATGCAGGAACGGAATATCGACGGCGGTTCCCCAGGCCGTGCCACTCCACGCGGACAGGAGCAACGGAGGCAAGGAAACGACCGCCACGAGCAGGAGCAACGTGAGTCGACTGGCATGTTTCGAGTCCACCGAGATTCCGATTCGGGCCAGGAGCCGTGAAATCCACTCGCTCGCACCGAATACGTTCCGTTCCGCCGTCGATTCACCCATCGTTTTTTCTCTCGAGACCCTCTGTGTCGGGCTTCAGAACGTCCACCCGAACGATGTCGTAAGGCTGAAGTCGTTCGTGTTGGCGTCGGCGGCCGTCGGATCGCTGTCGAAGGCGTCGTTCACACCGACGTTGACGTAGAAATTCTTCAGCACTTCCTGCTTCACGTTGAGCGCGAAGTTGATACGCCATCTTCCCCACTGGTCGAGAATCGGAAGCACGCTGAGTTGACTCGACACATTGGTGTCGAGCGCGCCCCACGTGAAGTACTCGAAGTCGGCGGCGAGGATGAGGGGAATCGAGTTGTCCGGCGGCTCCCCGGTGAACTGCTCGCGGGAGTAGGAGGGCCCGACCCACAGCGCGAGATCCAGTTTGTTCGACTGCTTGATGAAGCGTCCCACGCCTCCCGCAAAAGTGGCACGAAAATCGAGGCTGAGCTGCGAGGTACTCTCTCCTCCCACGGCTACCAACCAGAACCACCGTTCCTGGAGCTGCCTCAGGTGAGTGAGCGTCGCAGTGTACCGACTGATGTCGTCGGTACTGTCCTGGCGGCTGAAAGTGGCGTTGTAGTCCAGCTTCGTAAAGGCAAAGCCGGAGCTGAACTTGTTGAGCCTGAGGCCCTTGTCCGCGTTGTCCGGCGCACCCTGGTGGGCATAATGGACTTCTCCGCTCAGGTTCATGTCGGTCTTCGAGTTCTGCTGGGTGAAGTTGATCCCGAGATCGACGTTTCCGTCCAGGGCAGCCCAGAAGCTGGCCTTGATACGCTGCAGGTCGACCACCGATTGCGTGGAAACGGTAACGCTGTCGCTGGCGGTCTCGATCACCACCGAGTCCTGCGTGCCCGCGGTCAGGGTTCCGAAGTACACCCGTCCGTCGACGAGTTCGATCTCGAATACCTTGTCCGTAGTAACAGTCAGGACCCTCGGCCATTTGACGTACACGGTACTCATCGCGTCGGTCTTGAACTCGAGCTGGCCGCGCTTGAGCCCCTTCATCTCGCCCACCATCCGGTCGCCGTTGCGGACCGTGACCGTATCGGTCTTCTGGGCCAGGGCCGGCGCCGGCAGCGCCACGAAAAGAAGAACCGCCGCCAGGAGATGTGCGAGCGGGCATCGACTACGGCGTCCCCGTGGGGCACTCGCTCGAGCAATGGCGGGTTGGTTCCGGGCCGACATCGACGTCGCTACTCCTGGCCCTTCGGGAACTGAAGATTGATTCCCACGAAGAACTGCACCTTCGGCTGTCCCGCGCCCTCGTGCAGAATCGAGAACTGCGGCTCGAGGAAGATGTTATAGATGACCTTCTTCGATTTGACCACATGTCCCTCAGGCTGCGGGTACGAGCATGAGTACGAGGGCTCCGTAAACACCGGCGCCCACCGCGAACGCCACGACATCCGCGGTTCGGTCGGTGTCGGGCAGCTCATGTCGCAGGACGTTCAGCAGCACGCCACCTGAAATGTAAGCGAGCAAGAGAGCGAGCGCGCCGGACGGGACTTCCAAGGCGGGTACCATCCCCGCAATCCATCCGCCGAGCAGAGCCGCCACCAGCAGCCAGCGTCCCCACTTCCGATACCGATCGCCGTGATGCTCTGTCAGGGCATGATCGTTCACCACGAAGTGCAGGCCCATGGCGAGAGTGAACAACCAGAGCGGCTCGACCGTTTCGTCCCCGGGGTTCGCCACGATGTAGCCGATCGAGGCGTTCAGAGCGACGAACGACAGGACGCTCAGCCAGAACGTGCCGTCCCCGGTGACATCGACTGACCCCGCCTGGCGCTGCCTGCGACGCGACCGGCGCGTTTCCGTCTCCACCCAGAAAGCCACTGTGAACCCCACCAGGGCCAGGATGAACACGTGACGCTCGAGGCCTGGAAGGATGCCGCTTTCGTCAATGAGCCTCTGACCATCGGCGAGACTCGGGAGCAAGTCGAGGAAGATGTACGCGACGCTGATCCCGGCCGCTGCCGACAGCACTCGCGCCTGCCACGGCAGGCGGAGCGCCGCGGTCGTCCCTGCCGCCAGATGCAGGATCGCCAGAGCGAGTATCGCCCACAGCGAGGTCACGTGCACTGCCTCCGGTGCAGGCGCGTGGATTGCTTACCACGCATAGAACCACTGCAGGGCCACTGTATCGAATTCTCCCCCGGCCGTGGTTTTGAGGGGGGTCGTCCAGATCAGCTTGACGGTGTGCCGCTGGGCTATCGGAAGGCCGAGAATCAGCCCTAAACGGGTGTTTTCCGTGGGATCGTCCTTCGCGATTCCGTTCACGGTCGTCTTGCCTCCCGCCGTCTGCCGTACACCGGCGGCCAGCCACAGCCTGGGCTTGAAGCTGTATGCCGCGTTGAGCTGAAATGCGAACAGCGGGTCCTGCGATTGAACGTTGTCTCCAAGCAGCGCCGTGTTGTTCGTGAACAGCCACACACCCGCGTATCCTTCGATCGTGAAATTCCCCATCCAGTGTGACACGCCCAGCGCCGGGGTGATCTTCCAGCGATTCGAACCGAGGTTGAGGAGCTTCTCAGAATCGTACTGACCGATCGGCACGCTCACCCGCAGGTTGAAGCCCACGAGGGTCTTGCGCCGGTAGTCGCGAAACTCGGTCGACGTCATTGCCGGCGCTCCGAGCAGGAACACCGTCATCGCCACGACTCCGTCCCCGAGTCCGGTTCGACTGACGTCGGTCTCGACGGAGTCCACGCCGACGAGGGCGTCCCACTTTCCGGTGGCCAGCGGGAGTGCCGCGGTCGCGCGGCTGGTGAGGCCGAACAGGTCGATATACCGAGTATAGGACGGAACCAGGCTGTACGTCGATCCGTCCAGATT
>JAUVPT010000276.1 GCA_030598525.1 Gemmatimonadota bacterium | reverse complement strand
GTCCACGGAGTCATCCGGGAGCGGGAGATCCTCCATCCGGCCCTCGTGACACTCCATCGTCGTGCCCGTCGCGGCCGCGTGAGTCTGCGCCTTGAGACACATGGCCGGGTTGAGATCTACCCCGATCACCTGCCCCGTTGGGCCGACGCTCCAGGACGCGATGATCGAGTCCAGACCCGCGCCGCTCCCGAGATCCAGAGCCGTCTCACCGGGCTTTAGATCGGCCCGCTCGTGCGGGTTGCCGACGCCTGCGAACGAGTTCACCGCTCCCTGCGGCGCCCGGTCGAGCCACTTGGCCTCGTAGCCGAACAACTCCGCCGCCTGCCGGCCGTGATAGAAGTGGAACTCCGCGGTCGGATCATCGGCGACTTCCTCGTACATACGGATGATCTCGTCCTTGAGGACGGCCTCCAGGGAAGCCTGGGCGTCGGCGGCATCGGTCATGGCTGGCTCCTTCGGTAGCGATCAGTCTCAGTGGAAGCGTTCAGCCACATTCGCTACAAGGAGGTATGCGAAGGAAGGGGGAAGCACGGACCAGGTTGGGGCCCCGCGGAAGATATCCGCGAGGCCCTGCCCTGAATCAAGCTGACAAACTGTGGATCAGTTGCCTAAACCGAACGCCAGCCCACCAAGAACGCCGAAGTACTGGGTGTCTTCCGCTCCCATGTAGCGCCCTTCGGCATACAACGACGTGGTCGCGCCAATTGGGAAGGAGACACCACCACCGACCTGGTATCCGAATTGTGAATCCGAACCGGACTCAATGTTGTCGGCCGAGAACTTGTGAACCAGCACTCCGAGCCCGCCGAACACGTACGGCTGGATGCCTTCGCCGGACCCGAACGCGTAATCGACGATCGCCATCGCGCCGTAGGGCGTCGTCTTCTCATTCTCGAAGAACGAGAACTCGTCCTTGTGGCTGTTCTGGCCGTAGAAGACCTCAGCGCCAACCCCGAGTCCCGACGGGCCAACGTCGAACAGCACTCCACCGGCGGCCATCCAGCCGGTGTTCGCGAAGTCCCCGAAGTCGCTGGTCGGAATCGCTGCCCCACCCGAGATATAGATGGTCGTCTGGGCCTGAGCGTGCGAGGGAACGGCGAACCCCATGAGGGCAAACGCCGCGAGGAGAAGTACTAAGCGCTTCGTCATGACCCAACCTCCGTGAAAGAAACAGGAACTACCCAACCGCACGTGGATGATCCTCCGGCGGGTTCCGGAGAACCCGGTTCTGCGGATGGGCGAGACGTTCCAGATTCCTGGCACGGACTCGCTTTTGTGGCGGGACGGTGAGCCTCTGCTCCCTGAAACGCTAGACAAAGCCACGTCGCTTGACAAGGGAGGCGGCCTACAGTTCCGTCTAGTTGGTGCAGCCCGGATCCGTGAAACGGATGGCCACGGTATTGAACTGGACGCAGTTCGGGGTGCCGCATGCGCCTGCTCGGCCAGCGGACGAGTCTGACTCGGCCAGGACGGTTCCGATCACCCCGTCCGCCCCCATTTCGCGCGCTCGCTGTTTCGTGGCCTCCAGGTCGTTGGAGGCGATGATTCCCACTACCTCGTAGGCACACTCGGGCAGGTCGGTGGCGAAGACCATCACGTCCTGGTCGGGAGGTAGTGGATCCAGCGCCACCTTCACCTGTGACTTTATCTTCGGACCGCAGCCGATCAGTAGCACGGCGGCCAGCAGGAGACAGGTCCGCGACATCGAAGCCTCACAAGTCCGGGTAGATCGGAACTGACGCGAGAAAAATAGTCCTGAACCGGGCCGGAAGTCTACCGGTCCTCCCGCAGTCGTCCAGGAACGCCTCAGGCGTCTTCGTCCTGTTGCCGCGTGGAGACACGCGCTGGCGAGCGCCGCTTCCGGCTCCGTGAGCCGCCATCATGCCGGTGCGCGGTGAACCGGTATTCCACCTCTCTCTCGAATGGAAACCGATCCTTCCCGAACGCCGGCACGAGGTCGGTCAGCCACACCGCGTCAGGATCGAAACGGGCGAAGAACGGCCGGCGCACCTGGTCCGCCAACCGAGACTGAATCATCGAGAGGACGAACACCCGCTCCCCGTGGACCTCCGCGACGCCTTCGACGAGGACCTTTCCCGGATACGCTGACATAACCGGTCCCCGGGCTGTGCGTCCGAGACCGGACAGCCGCTGCCATGCCCCACGATACACACGCCACGCGCGGTACAGCGGCACCGAAAAGTAGTGATTGGCCCCCGTGTTGCGCTCCACGAACATGTAGTAGGGAATGCAGCCGAGGCGCACCTGCTCCTTCCACATGCGCGCCCACACGCCGGGGTCGTCATTGATATGACGGACGATGGGGCCCTGTGTGCGGACCTCCGCACCCGTGGAGCGAATCCGACGTATGGCCTCACGCGCCACCGGCGTCGAGAGCTCCCTCCAATGGCTGTAGTGGGCCATCAGGGCAAGGTGCTTGTCGGCGGCCACCACGCGTTCGAACAGCCGCAGCACGTCGTCCGCGTCTCCGTCGCTCACGAATCGATACGGCCAGTAGGCCACCGACTTCGTGCCGATGCGAATCGACTGTATGTGCTCGAAGCCCGCCCCGAGAAGCGGCTCTACGTACTCGGCGAGGCGGGCGGCGCTCATGATCATTGGATCGCCACCCGTTATCAGCACGTCCGTCACTTCGTCGTGCTCCCGGAGGTAGGTCAGGAAGCACCTGGTCTTATCGGTGGCAAACTTGAATCCGTCCATGCCGGCGAACTGCGGCCATCGGAAGCAGTAGGTGCAGTACGCGTGACACGTCTGGCCGTGCGAAGGGAAGATGAGCACCGAATCGCGGTACTTGTGCTGCAAGCCCGGAACCGGATCGCCGTGGATGGACGGGACGTTCTCCTGCATCTGGCCCGCCGGGTGCGGATTGAGGCCGAAACGGATCCCGCCCACGATAGCTGCTACCTCTTCAGCCGGGGCCTCCGACTGCACGGCCTCCGACAAGCGCTCGAAGTCCAACGGATCAAGCATGCCGCGCTGGGGAAAGGTCAGCCGGAACAACGGGTCGTCCGGCACGTTTCCCCAATCGATGAGATCCTCGACGACATAGTTGTTTACTCTGAATGGGAATACGTGCGCTACCACACGCATCGCGAGGCGATCGTCCGGGGTGAGGCTCTGCAGTTGGGGCAAGCGCTCGATGTCCCGGGCGGAATAGAACCGCATTCTCCGTGGAAGAATGCTCAAGGCGACTCCTTCCCCCTGGCCGATAAGCTATTCTGGCGATGCATGCCGGGCGAAAATTGCCGGAGTGCCGGCCGGCACTCCATCGCCACGTCTGTACTCAAATACCCTACAGGACCAGTAAGGATTCGAGCGCCTGCCGTCGTCCAGCCGGGCCAATCCCTCGATCGGTCCGGACTTCTTGGGATTCAGCATCTGCGGAGAGTTGTTACGCGTGGGGATTCCGGCTTG
>JAUVPT010000085.1 GCA_030598525.1 Gemmatimonadota bacterium | reverse complement strand
GGTCCTGCTGGGCCTCACGCTGCTGGCGACGTTCTTGGTGGTCGGAAACGGGCTGGGCGCCAGCGCGCTGCCGAAGCGGACGCTCGCCCTCGCGGCCCACGAGGTGGCACCAGCCTGGACGGAGGCCAACCCTGCGATCGGCGGCTACGTGGCGGACGGTCAGAACCCGCTCCGCAACTGGCTGGTGATCGAGGTGGTCGGGGTCGTGATCGGGGGCCTCCTGGGCGCCATGAGCGCCGGCCGGTTCCAGGTGAAGGTGGAGAAGGGGCCTAACATCTCGACCCGCGGTCGCCTGCGTTACGCGCTCGGGGGAGGAATCGTGATGGGCTTCGCGGCGGCCCTGGCCCGCGGCTGCACGTCCGGGCAGGCCCTGAGCGGCGGGGCCATGCTCGCAACCGGTAGCTGGGCCTTCATGATGATGGTGTTCGCCGGAGGGTACGCGTTCGCGTACCTGGTGAGGAGGCAGTGGATATGAGCACCGCGATCTTCCCCCTCGCCATCGCGTCCGAAGAAGTCCGGCTCCTCACCGCGATCGGGCTGGGCTTCATGTTCGGGTTTTCGCTCGAGCGGGCCGGGTTCGGGAATGCCCGCAAGCTGGCAGCGCAGTTCTACCTGTACGACATGACCGTGTTCAAGGTCATGTTCACGGCGATTCTCGTGGCGATGGTCGGCCTCTATACGCTGAACGGGCTGGGCCTGGTGGACATGTCCATGATGTGGATCAACCCCACGTTCATGTGGGCGCAGGTCCTGGGCGGGTTCCTGCTCGGCGCGGGCTTCATCATGAGCGGCCTGTGTCCTGGAACCTCCGTGGTCTCGGCGGCCTCGGGCCGGATCGACGCGGTGGTGACGTTCGCCGGGATTTTCATCGGGATCGCCGTTTTCGCGGTCGCGGTGGACCTCATACCGGGAATGGAAGCCCTGTACAACGGTGGTTCGATGGGAGTGTCCGTGCTTCCCGATCTCCTGTCGGTTTCGACGCCCCTCTTCGTGCTCGGCGTAGTGATCGCGGCCGGAGCCGCATTCATCGGAGCAGAGAAGGTCGAGAAGATCTTCCAGCGGAAGTACGGCATGATCGACCTCTCTCCACGAGTCACGCGCCGCACGCCACGCCTCAAGTTCGCCGTGGCAGGGTCGCTGGCCGTGGTCGCCGTGTTCGCGGCGTTCGCACCGTCTCCGACGGTCGAGAACCCGGCCCGGCCCATGGATTCCATCGAGCCCCTGGAGTTGGCCGAGCTGATCATATCGGGTGACCCGGATCTCAAGATCCTCGACTTCCGGACGGTGGCTGCAGAAGAGACAGCCTCTGCGATCCCCGGTTCATGCAGCTGCGGGACGGACATCGAGAAGGCGGCTGAGACGGCGAGGTCCGTGCCGCCAGGTACGAAGATCGTAATTTACGACGAGCGCGGAATCTGGACCCGGGTTCCCGGTACCTGGCCCGAGAACATCGAGTACCGGTACGTGCGTGGCGGGTATGTCGCGTGGAATGCCGAGGTGCGGACGGCCGCCGAACCCACGGGGAATTCGCTTGTCGAGCGGGAACGGATCGAGCGCCAGAACCAGATCTCGGCCTACTTCACCGGCGCGGCCGCGCAGACGAACCGCACGGCGGCTCCACCGCCGGTCATGCCGATGGGCGGGGGCGCGAAGAAAAAGAAGGCGGGCGGCTGCTGACCGACCTTCGGGTTCACTCATGGAACCCGCGGCGTATAATGGTAGTGAGAAAGCGAGCGGGTTCGGATCGCATGGGCCCGCCGGTACGCATAAGAGGAGAGAATCGTGGCGCTGTACGACTACTACTGCGAAGCAAACGATCGCACCGTCGAGGTGCGGCACGGCATGTCAAAGTCCGTGAAGACGTGGGGTGAGCTGTGCGAGATGGCGGGAATCGAGGCCGGTGATACCCCGGCCGACGCGTCTCTGCGCAAGCTGATGGGCGCTCCCGTGCCCATGACGGGCGGTTCGTCGGGGTCTGATTCCGCCCCGGCCTGCGGAACTTCCGGCTGCTGCCCGTACAACTGATCCGGGCGTGATTCGTCCGGAAGGCGACCCTCACGATTCCACCTTGGACCCGGAAGACTGGTCCGAGGTCCGGCGGCTCGGACACGAGCTGCTCGATGACCTGATCGACCAGCTTTCCAACGTGGGCGAGCGACCCGCGTGGACACCCGTACCTCCTCAGGTGAAAGCGCGGTTGGAGCAGCCGGCCGCGCGACTTCCGGCAGACTTCTCCGATGTCCTTGGCGAACTGAAGCGTGACATCCTGCCCTACGCCACGGGCAACATCCATCCCCGATGGTTTGGCTGGGTGCACGGCACGGGCACCGTAGAGGGCGCACTTGCCGAACTCGTGGCCGGCTTCATGAACTGCAACGTGGGCGGCCGGGATCACGCGGCCGTCTACGTGGAGCGCCAGGTCATCGGGTGGCTGGCGGATCTGTTCGGATTCCCCGCCGACAGTAGCGGCCTGCTGGTCAGCGGAACCTCGATGGCCACGATCCTGGCACTCGCGGTCGCGCGCGAGAGCGTGGCCCCAGGCGAGATGCGGAGGAAGGGAAATTCGGCAGCTCCGGGCCAGCTGGTCACCTACGCCTCGGACGGGGCGCACGTGTCGGTGCGAAAGGCGCTGGAGCTTCTCGGTCTCGGTGGCGATTCGCTGCGCCGGGTGCCGGCGGATCCGGTATCGGGACTGGACCCGCGTGCGCTCGAGGAAAGGATCGAGAGGGATCGAGAGGCGGGTCTTCACCCGTTCTGTGTCGTCGGCACGGCGGGATCGGTCACCACCGGCGCTATCGACGACCTGGCCGCGCTGGCGGATATCTGCTCTCGACACGGGCTGTGGTTCCACGTCGACGCGGCCTTCGGGGGCGCGCTCGCGCTGAGTACTCGCCTGGCTCCCCGTCTCGCCGGAATCGAGAGCGCCGACAGCCTGGCCTTCGACCTGCACAAGTGGCTGCACGTGCCCTACGACGCCGGGTGCGTGCTGGTGAGAGACCCGGACCTGCACCGGGCGACCTTCTCGGCCGACCGCGACTATTTGAGCCGCTTCGAGCGCGGCACCGGGGCGGGCGATCCCTGGTTCACGGACTTCGGGCCGGAACTGTCGCGCGGGTTCCGGGCCCTTAAGGTATGGGTCACGCTGCGCACGCACGGGCTAGATCGGCTCGCCGAGATGGTCGAAAAGAACTGCGAGCAGGCGGCGTGGCTCGCACGTCGGATCGCTGACAGCGAGTCGTTTCACCTCGCCGCGCCGACCTCCCTCAACGTCGTCTGTTTCCAGGCCGAGGTACCGGGCGGAGCTTCAATCGACAGTGACGAGTTCAACCGCGAGATCTTGATGCGCCTGCAGGAACGGGGAATCGCCGTGCCCAGCAGCGCGGAGATCGACGGAAGGCTGTGCATTCGCGTGGCGATCACGAACCACCGCACGCGGCGTGAGGACCTGGAGATGCTCCTCGACGCGATCGAGGAGATTCGCCGGGAGATCGTGGACGGGACTCTGGCATGAGTGCGGTCGACGTCGATGCCGTTGTGGCGACCCTCGAGCGGACGCCCACGGCGCTGCGCGCGATGCTCGGCGGCCTGCCGGCTGATCTCACCCACGCGACGGAGGGCGGCGAGTCCTGGAGTCCCTTCGATGTCCTCGGCCACCTGATCCACGGCGAGAAGACGGACTGGATTCCGCGGCTGAGGATCATCCTCGCTGCAGGGCAATCGCAGCCCTTCGAGCCTTTCGACCGGTTCGCGCAGTTCGAGGCGAGTCGGGGGAATACGGTCGAGGATCTGCTAGGCGAGTTCGAGGCACATCGCACCGCCAATCTCGAAACGTTGCGGGGGATGTTCGTCCCAAGGATCGACCTCGACGCCGAGGGCACGCATCCGGAGCTCGGTCGAGTGACCGCCGGCGAGTTGCTGGCCACATGGGCGACGCACGATCTGGGTCACGTTGCCCAGGTGGCTCGTGTGATGGCGAAGCACTTCGGGAGAGACGCCGGTCCGTGGAGAGCGTACCTGCCGATCCTGGGCGACCGGGGTTGAGTCGGGGGCTTCACCCAAGGGCCTCGAGGGCGCGGAAGTAGACGTCGTCCGGGATGTCGGCCTCGCGCTTCCACCGTGCGCCGGCGGTGTAGAAGTCGGGGTCGGCGCCGCGACTGCGTGTCTCTTCGACGAGCGCTGCCACCGGATCGGCTGGCAGTTCGGGCGCCTCGCGTGGGCGCCCCAGGTGCGTCTGCCCTTTCGGGTCGATGAACGCCGGCTGCCGGTCCTTGCCCCACCACTCGACCTTCCAGTCCTCCTCATGCAGGAGCCGGTGATGGTGATTGCACAGGAGCAGCAGGTTTGCCAGAGCAGTCTCTCCCCCGTCGGCCCAGTGCTTGATGTGATGCGCGTCGGTGAACCGGAGTCCACAGCCCGGGAACCGGCAGCCCCTGTCCCGGACCTCGAGCGCACGGCGGACAGACGGCGGAATGGTGCGGGTCTTCCGGCCTACGTCGAGCACGGAACCGTCTCTTCCATGGCCGATCTCGACCACCGCCGCATCGCACGACAGCCTGCGGGACGTTTCCGCGGAGACGCGTGTGCCGTCCTCCAGCTCAGACTGGCCGAGGCCACTGCCGTCTTCCTTCAGCGTCTCTGCGTTTACGTGAAGTAGTACCTGGTAACGCTCCGCCTTCGTGCCGCTGACGGGAGCACTCTCTCCGAAGCCGGCAGCCATGGCTCGCTCGGCCACCAGCCCGAGGGCATCGGCCCTTCGGTGCGCCGCATCCTGAAAAGACGTTTCCGCGGAGACGTTCTTGGGACCCTTCTCCCGGTAGAGTGCATCCGACGACGCCTCGACCGCACGCATAAGCAGGGCTCCGACCTCGGGAGTCAGCCGGCCGTTCACCACGTACATGCCTTCTTCGTCAGGAAACACGGAGAAGGTCCGGCTTTCGAAGCGTTCCTTCTCCCGGTCCGCCTCGTCCTGCCGGCTCCCGAGCTTGAACCCTCGCACCACTCTCTCCAGCTGCGCGGCGGTGCATCCGCGAGCCAGGTCCAGCAGGTCACCCTCGTTCTCTGCAGTCGCGACACGGGAGAGAGCCCGCACCTTCGAGAACGACAGTTCGCCCCGGCTCATGGAGGCGCTGGTCAGAGGCAGGTCAACCAGGGCCCGGGCCGCACGCACCCTCTCGCGGCACGCTCCGAGATCGAACCCGGTGCGAAACGCCAGCCAGTGGGCGCACGACCGGTGGCCCCCGAGCTCCCAGCCCCGGAGACGGTCGTATTCGGCCACCAGGGTCAGGAACCGGTGCTCGCCCGCATGGAGGTGGGCGGCCAGGAGTACGATCTCTTCTTCGATCTCTTCCAGCTTCTCGACCGAATCAGGATCAACGAAGGGAACGGGACCCGGCGCGGATTCCTGCGCAGGTGCGGGCACTGCCGCGTAAACACGAGCCGTCTCGCGGACGAGAAGCGCATCGGCGCAGAGGGAAGCGAACTGGACCATCGATTGATACCTCCGGTGTCGGTCAGGAAGATTCGGCACGTATACCGAATATACACCGAAGATTACAACAGACTCTCAACAATTCGCCCGGATTCGGACCCGAAACCGGGAGCATACGCAACAGATTCTCAAGCGGCTCACGACTCGCCACGGAAGAGCGCCGGGGTGCTTACGAGCGAGTACCCTCCCTACGGCCAGATCCCCCTTCGCAGCGTGACGTCGGCCACACGCTTCACGGCCAGGATGTAGGCTGCGGTTCGCAGGTCGATCGTGTCGAGCGGGTCGTTGCCCCTGCCGAATTCCTCGCGCGCTGCCTGGATCTCGGGCAGCGTGGAGTCGATCGTCTCCCGTATGTCGAGAACCGCGTTCGTGGCGCGCGTCATTTTTCGGAGCAGCTTTGCGTTGACCTCTTCCTCGTCCCACTGCTCGTTCTCGATGTTCTGCACCCACTCGTAGTAGCTGACCGTGACCCCGCCGGCGTTGGCCAGGATGTCGGGCAGGACGGGGATGCCCTTCTTGTTCAGGATCTGATCCGCGGCGGGCGTCGTAGGTCCGTTCGCGGCCTCCGCAACGAGGCGGGCTTTCACCTCGTCCGCGTTGTCTGCCCGGATCTGGTTCTCGAGGGCGGCCGGAATGAGGATGTCGCACTCGAGGGAGAGAAGCTCCTCGTTGCTCACTTCTTCGGTGCCGGGCAGCCCGACTACCGAGCCGGTCTCCTTCTTGTGGGCCAGTGCTTCGTCCGGATCGAAACCATCCGGGCTGTGGATCCCGCCCCGCGAATCGCTGCACCCGATGATCCGGGAGCCCTGCTCCGCGTAAAGCTGGGCGGCTATGGAACCCGCGTTACCGAACCCCTGCACCACGACGGTCGCCCCGTCCACGGAATCCAGTCCCGGCACCAGTCCGCGTGACAGCGCGTGCTGCGTGCAGAACAGACAGCCACGCGACGTGGCCTCGTTGCGGCCGTAGGAACCGCCCATGTCTACGGGCTTCCCGGTGACGACAGGAGTGTTGTTCCGGCCGTAGTGCATCATGTCGTATGTGTCGAACACCCACGCCATGGTCTCGGCACTGGTGTTCACGTCCGGCGCCGGAACGTCGGTGTGTGGGCCGATCGCGTCGCCGAGCTCCACGATGAAACGGCGGGTGATCTTCCTTAGATCGTCCTTCGTGAGCTCCTTGGGATTGCATACGACGCCGCCCTTGGCCCCGCCAAACGGGATGTCCATCACCGCGCACTTCCACGTCATCCAGGTCGCCAGCGCCCGCACCTCGTCGGCCGTCACGTCCGGGTGGTAACGGATGCCACCCTTGCCCGGTCCGCGCGCCCGGTTATGCAGCACCCGGTAGCCGGTGAAGTTGCGCACCGTTCCGTTGTGCGTCTCGATCGGAAACTCCGTGATGAGCACGCGCTCGGGCCGAACCAGGTAGTCGACCAGTCCCTTCTGATACTCGGGGAGGTAGCGGATCGCGTGTTCGAATTGCTGCTGCGCGATGTGGAATGGGTT
>JAUVPT010000241.1 GCA_030598525.1 Gemmatimonadota bacterium | reverse complement strand
TTGGCTCTTCCATCTCTGTCTCTCGGTGCTAAGAAGGCTGTAGTTCCTCAACAGCCTTTCAGTTGCCAGGCGCCTTACCGCCACCGCCACGGCGGTACGAAAACCCCGGCTACGAACCCCATCTCCAGGACGGATCGTTCAAGGAAGAAACATTGCCCCTCCTCCGTACCGGGACCCCGCAGTACGCACCGATACGGCACGGCGTTTCAACGGCAACGCTTATGCCACGCCGAACAAGTAGTGTAAGTGATTGACAATATGGGCGGTACGACACGTCACACCTCACATGGCAAAGGGGTCACCTGTCCGGGTTCGGGACGATGTGTACCGAAACCGAACACAATGGTTCCATATCGCTCGACCACGGAGAGGGCGAATCGGAGATGCATACGATGCAGAACGGCGGCCTTTCGAGTGGAAAGACCGCCGTTCCTTCGATCGAATGACCGCTGCCGCGACCTGTCAGATCAAGGCGTCAAAGCACGTCCTCGGGGAAATTCTCGAGAACGTCCTTGACCTTGTTGAGCCAGAAGGCGGCTATCGCCCCGTCCACCACCCTGTGGTCGTAGCTCAGGCCGAAGTACGACATGTGGCGAATCCCCACGACGTCGTTGCCCATCGCGTCCTGGACGACCACGGGTCGCTTCTCGATCACCCCGGTTCCGAGGATGGCTACCTGGGGCTGGTTGATGATCGGCATTCCGAATTGGTTCCCGAACACTCCGACGTTGGTGATAGTGAACGAGCCCCCCTGGATGTCGTCGAAACCGAGGGTCTTCGTTCGGGCTTTCTCGGCGAGGTCGTTGGCGCCCGTGGTCAGGCCCATGAGGCTGAGCTGGTCGGCATTCTTCAGGACGGGAACGATCAGTTCCTTGCCGTCTGCCACGGCCACGGCGATCCCGAGGTTGATGTCCCGGTGGTACACGACCCGCGTCCCGTCGACTGAAGCGTTCAGGATCGGGTACTCGCGCAGGGCCTCGATCACCGCCTTCATAATGAAGGGACCGTAGGTGAGCTTGACCCCCTGCTCGGCGAACTTCGGCTTCAGCTTCTTGCGCAGGCGTACCACGTGCTCGAAGTCGACCTCGTTCACCGAGGTCACGTGGGCCGAGACCCGCTTCGACATCAGCATGTGCTCCATCGTGCGAAGTCGGACCCGACTCATCTCCTCGACGGTGTCTCCCTCACGGATCGGCACCGCAGGAATCCGGATGTCGAGTGTGGCCCCATGAATCGGCACCTGCATCATGCCTGGCTGTCCGGGCGCGATCGGAGCAGCGGCCGGAGAAGGAGTGCCTGGAGCGGCCGCGGGGGCATCCGGGGGAGCCGCGGCGCGGGTCTCGATGTGCGCCAGGATGTCGTCACGCGTGACCCGGCCCGCTATGCCCGAGCCCGTTACATCGGCAAGGTTGACGTCGTGCTCGGCCGCAATCTTCCGAACCAGGGGTGTCGACTTGCTTTGAATGCGCTCCTCTCGGGACTCGGGGCCGTCCGATGAGGCGGCCGGAGCCGGCGCAGGGGGCTGAATCGGGGTGGCAGCCGGGACTACCGTCACCGGCTCGGCGGCGACTGGCGGAACGAGGTCCGGCGCATCCTCGACGGATTGGGCTGAAGGCTGTGGCTCGGACGGGGCCGCGGCGCCTCCTTCGGTGTCGATGCGCGCCACCACGGTGTTGACCTCGACCGTCGCGCCCTCCTCCACCAGGATCTCGACCAGCGTGCCTGCCACGGGAGACGGAATGTCGGCATCGACTTTGTCGGTCGAGATCTCGAACAGGTCCTCGTCGCGCTCCACGGTCTCGCCGATCTGCTTGATCCACCGCGTGAGCGTACCTTCTGCGATCGATTCCCCCATCTGCGGCATGATTACATCGACCTTGGACATCTCTCGTTCCTTTTCCTCTCAGTACCGCTGAGCGACTCGTTTCCGACCGGGTCCCTCAGTACGCCAGCAGCCACCGGGCTGCCGCAACGATGTCATCCTCCCCGGGGAGGTAGTAATCCTCGAGCGTGGGAGCGTACGGAACCGGAGTGTCGATCGCCGTGACACGCCGGATCGGGGCGTCCAGCCATTCGAACGCTTCCTCGCACACCTGGGCGGTGATCTCGCCGGCGAAACCACCGAAGCGAGGCGCCTCGTGAACGACCAGAAGGCGCCCCGTTCGCTTCACACTGTCTACGATCGCCCCCGTATCGAGAGGCCGAAGCGTACGCAGGTCGATCACTTCGACCTCAGCGCCGTCCTCGGACGAGATCCGGTCCGCGGCGTCGGCCGACTTGTACACCATGGCGCCATACGTGACGATCGTGAGATCGGCTCCCTCCCGGTGCGTTCGCGCCTTGCCGACAGGGACGAACACTTCCTCATCGACGGGGAGCTGCTCCTTGATCCTCCGATACAGGAACTTGTGCTCGAAGAACAGGACAGGGTCGGGATCGCGGATCGCGGCACGTAGCAGACCCTTCGCGTCGTACGCGCGTGCAGGCGCGATCATCTTCAGGCCCGGGACGTTCGCGAAGTAGGACTCCACGGACTGCGAATGAAACGGGCCGGATCGGGATCCCGCCCCGCACGGACCCCGAATCACCAGGCCGGCACCGATACCGGTCCGATAGCGCGACTTGGCGGCGAAGTTGACGATCATGTCGAAAGCGGGTGCGATGAAGTCGATGAACTGCATCTCGGCCACCGGCTTCAGTCCCATGTGTGCCGCGCCGATCGCTGCGCCCACGATCGCCGCCTCGCTGATCGGCGTGTCGATCACGCGGTCGGGTCCGAATTCGTCGAGGAAACCTTCCGTGACCTTGAAGGCTCCACCATAGGCCCCGATGTCCTCGCCGAGCATGAATACCGATTCGTCGGCCCGCATTTCTTCCTGCAGGGCTTCCCGGATCGCGCCCAGGTAGGTGGTTTCCACGGTCCCGCTGTTCGCCATCATTCTCCTTCCAGGCCCGCGGCTGGCCGGCCGCGCCAACCGCTCGTCAGTCCTTCGTATCCTGGCACGGGTCCGCGCGACCACGGCACGTCCGCGTCGAGCTCCGGATCACCATACACGCGGGTTCGTGCTTCTTCTGCCGGAGGGTGTTCCTCGGCGAGGACCTCGTCAGCCGCCGCATCCAGGTGTGCTGCCACATCCGATCGGATCCGTTCGAGGGTCGATGCCGATTCGAACCCGAACTCGATCAGATAGTCCGAAAAACTCTGGATGGGGTCGTGGTCCTCCCACTCGCTGAGCTCGTGCTCGGGGACATACTTCTGCGCATCGTGCTGGGCATGGCCGAGCATCCGATACGTCTCCGCGACCACGAGGGTCATCCCGTCGCCGGCCCGCGCCCGGGCGATCGCCTGGGTCGCCGCATCGTACACCTGGAGCACATCGTTGCCGTCCACGGTCACGGCCGGGACTCCATAGGCTCCCGCTACGTCGGCCCAGTTCTCTACCGCGGCCACCGCCGTGCTCGGCGTTCCGAACGCCCAGCGATTGTGTTCGAGCACGACCACGATGGGGAGATTCAGAGCGGCGGCCATGGCGAGACCTTCGTGGGACGTGCCTGTGCGGCTGGCTCCGTCGCCCTGGAAGGTGAGGCATACGTGAGGCTCTCGCCGGGTGCGAAAGCTGAGCGCCACACCATTCAGGACGCACAATTGAGTGCCGAGAGGGCTGATCGGCCCCAGGATGCCAAGCTCGGGAACCGTGAAGTGATTGGTGTTGTCCTTCCCGGCGCACAGAGAGCTGCCGCGCGCGGTGTACTGTCTCAGGACGTCACGTGGCTGTACTCCTCTGGCCAGAAGGGCCCCGAGGTCCCGGATCGACGGTGC
>JAUVPT010000267.1 GCA_030598525.1 Gemmatimonadota bacterium | reverse complement strand
CTCGAGGGCCTTGAGCCGGAACTCCAGCATCCACTCCGGCTCTTCCTTGTGCGAGGAAATCTGTCGCACGATCTCTTCGCTCAGGCCCTTCTCCGCCTTGAAGACGGGCTTCTCCTCGGTGACGAAGTGGTACTTGTACTCGTCGAGCCCGAGATCCTTAATGGATTCATTCTGCGGCATAATCTAATCCTGCCTTAGCCTCTCGCCCCTGTCCCGACGACGGACGATCCGTCACGGGCCCTCGCGCCCGATACGCCTGCTCTCATCCGACCGTGGCCGCCTCGGGCTCCTCGTGCAGCCAGTCGTAGCCCATCTCCTCGAGCCGGTCCGCGAGCTCCGGGCCGCCGGTGTGTGCAATCTGCCCGTTCAGCATCACGTGAACGTGGTCCGGGCGCAGGTAGTTGAGGATCCGCTTGTAGTGCGTGATCAGGAGCACACCCATGCCGCCGTCGGCATCCCGGATCGTATTCACGCCCTCTGAAACGATGCGCAGGGCGTCGATGTCGAGACCACTGTCCGTCTCGTCCATCACGGCCATCCGCGGCTCCAGTATGGCGAGCTGCAGGATCTCGTTCCGCTTCTTCTCTCCGCCGGAAAACCCGTCGTTTACATACCGGGCGGCGAAAGCCGGATCGACTTTCAGCATCTCCAGCTTCTCCATCAGCCGCTTCTGAAACGCGAAAATATCCATTTCCTCGCCTTCCTCGAGCCGCGCGCTCGCGGCCGTGCGCAGGAAGTTCGAGATCGAGACGCCCGGAATCTCGGCTGGATACTGGAAGGCCAGGAACAGGCCGGCCCTGCTACGCTCATCGGGCTCCATGTCGAGGACACTCTCACCTTCCAGCAGCACATCGCCGCGGGTGACCTCGTAGCCGGGATGCCCGGCAATCGCCTTGGCAAGCGTGCTCTTCCCGGAACCGTTCGGTCCCATCAGCGCGTGCATCGCACCGTGGCGGATCGCCAGGTTGACGCCGCGGAGGATGTCGGTGTCCTCGCCTGCCACTCTCGCGTGAAGGTCCCGGATCTCCAGCAGGTATTCAGCCATTCCCGTCCGCTCCAATGCCGTGTCGTTTCTTATGACTCATACGGGCCGGAGGGGTCGTGTCCGCCACCCGCCCGGCCCGTCGTGTCGATTGAGAAGCACCTCGATTCGGTCTCAAAATACACTAGTTGAGAACGAGTTTCAAGTGGTATCTACCTGCTTGGGACCGAGCGGTTCCCCTATTCTATGGGAGGTGTTCACGGAGTCGACCCTGCCATAGTTTCGCGCCGGGAGACAGACCGGAGTCAGCCGGGATCGCCCGGACCAGGGAGACGACTCGATGTACGCCGCTTTCTTCCGCCGGCACGGCGGACCAGAGGTCATGGAAACGGGTGAGGCGCCCGAGCCGGTTGCGGCGACGGGGACGGTGGTGGTGTCGGTACGAGCGGCAGCCCTCAACCACCTCGACCTGTGGGTCCGGCGGGGTCTGCCGGGGCTGACCCTGGAGCTGCCGCATATCGGCGGATCGGACGTCGCTGGCGTGATCGATGAGATCGGTCCCGGGGTCGAAGGCTGGGAAGTGGGCGATCGCGTGGCGCTCAATCCGTCGCTGTGGTGCGGCGAATGCGAATGGTGTGAGCGCGGGGAGCACCCTCTATGCCTGGACTTCAAGATCCTCGGGGAGCACGTGGCCGGCGGGACCGCGGAACGGGTTCGGGTCGCGGCGCGGAATCTCTACCGGATCCCGGATGACCTGGAATTTCGAGTCGCGGCTGCCGCACCCCTGGCGTACCAGACGGCCTGGCGGGCGCTGAAGACCCGGGGTGGGCTCAAGGATGGCGAGTCTTTGCTCGTTACGGGAGCATCGGGTGGGGTCTCCACCGCGGCCATTCAGATCGCCCGTCTGCTCGGCGCGCGCGTGCTGGCGGTGACGAGTGGGCCCGAGAACGTCAGTCGCGTGCGGGAGCTCGGCGCCGATGTCGTCTTCGACCGCCTCGAGACGGACTTCGCAGAGGGCGTGAAGGAACATACGGCGGGCAGGGGAGTGAACCTGGTTCTCGATAGCGTGGGCGAGGCGACCTGGGCTCAGTGCCTGCGCAGCCTGTCCCGCCTGGGCCGGCTGGTGACCTATGGTGCGACGACCGGCCCGCGCGGGGCCGTGGAGATCCGACACATGTTCTGGAAGCAGATCAGCGTTTCGGGGTCGACCATGGCATCGCGATCGGAGTTCGAGGCCGTGATGGGCCACGTGGCGGCCGGCGACCTGACGCCTGTCATCCATGACGTGATGCCCCTCGCCGCGATTCGGGAGGCTCACGAAGTCCTCGAAGCCGGACGCGCGTTCGGGAAGTTGGTTCTGGAGCCCTGAGCGGGGACTGGAGATGAGCGTGAAACGGGGGATGACCGGCTTCATCGTATTGCTCACCCTGGCGGGCCCGGGCTGCTCCCCGTCCGAGGAGACAACAGATGCGCTGGCAACGGACTCTGTTGTTGCCACGTCAAGTGAAGAAATCAGTCGAGACAACGAGCGCCAAGCGACCATCCGCAACGAAGATCCGTTCGCCGGATTCGGATTGGAAACCAGCACTGATGCCGCAGCAACGATCAGTGAAACCCCTGTCTGGCTCATCAATGGGTCGAATCGGTCGCTGATCGTCACAGCCAGGGGCGGGGCCGGGAGTGTGGTCATCGACACGATCGATGCCGCGGATTCCGTACTCGTTACGATTGATACGAGGGCGCACACCGTTGAGCTGGTGGCTCGAACACCCGATGGTGTGCCGATGGGTACCCTGGCACTGCCGATGGACTCGGAGCCCAAGCGAGCCGCGTTTCCCCATTGATTCTGGCCAGATAGCCACACTGTCACGGTCTTGCACACGCTTCGCCACTCCCGTAAACAACTCTCCCAGTTGCGGTTATCGTCAGAATCGCTGCCTAGCACTGTTCTTGCTCGTTTACCCGGCGTAAAGGAGAGGCTTCTGTACCCGTGAGCAGGATGGTGGACCGATGAAGCTTGCCAGCTCCCTTTTGTATCTGGCTCTGACGGCGGGGCTCGCGGCCCTGGCTGTGACAAGGGCCAGGCCCGAAGTCGATTGGGTTAACGATGTAAGGCTCGAAGACGTGGACGCCTGGTTCGTTTAGCCCGGACACAAAGGTGGGGCGGTCGCCCCACCTTTGAATATCGCCGGATCGTGCACCGGATCAGCCGCGATCCGCGACCGGAGACGCACTCCACTCGACAGCTGCGGCACACCGCGCCACTTGCTGGCCTACCCCGGAACTGTAGAGTCTCACTACACACAGTCCCCACTGCATTCGACTCGTCCGGGTCGAGTTCACGAAGTCCAATGTCAGTGCGCCGGTATCCCTTGCCGGCAGCTTCGCGCATAGCGTAGAGTGTTACCACGTACACAACAAAGCGCAAGCGAGCTGGAGGTGCTTCATGCGCATGAAGGAGCTGGTGGAGGCAACGGGAGTTCCCCGCACTGCCATCCACCACTATCAACGGGAAGGGCTGCTGCCACCGGCGATCAAGACGGCTCGGAATGCCG
>JAUVPT010000130.1 GCA_030598525.1 Gemmatimonadota bacterium | reverse complement strand
GATCGGCAGCAAAAAGGAGTCCGCTACATACTTAACTGCCACAATCACAATCAGATACGTGAAATGTAGAAAACTCGCCTCTCAGTGTGGATTAAGTGTGCAGATCCAAGATCTCAACTCCGAATGCCGGAGTGGAATACCCATACCAGACCGGCCAGAATCGCAACTGGACGCTGGGCACCGAACGGAACGCCACCGGACAAAGTTTTGAAAACTTCTACGCCGATTGACCCGGGTTTCTACCTCGGCCACTCGTTGTTCGCCCGGTCGTCGTCGGGGTAAACTCCCCTCGGATCGAGGGTGACGCTCGTGACCTCCCGGCCGGCGGTGACTCGATACGTATAGACCGGTCCCAGCTTCCACATCTCGACCGGCAAGCGGACGATCTCCGCGGCTCCGTCCGAGAATCCGAGCTGCAACTCGGCCGGCATGACCATGCGGCCGAGGCTTTCCAACCGGATCTCTGTCACGCCGACGTCGGTGACGCTCACGCCGGCCACGGCCTGGTCGAGCCGGGCCGTCGAGTAGACCCACGCCCGCCAGAACCAGTCGAGGTCCATGCCGGCGGAGTTCTCCATGGACCGGATGAAATCCGACGCGGTGGGGTGCTTGAAGGCCCAGGCGTGCGTGTACTCCCGGAACGCGCGGTCGAAACGATCCTTCCCCAGTATCTCGTACTGAAGCAGGTGCAGCATGAGCGCCGGTTTGAAGTAGCCGGCCCAGAACAGGTCGTGCTGCTCGTCGGGTGGAAGAGCCATGGCCTGTTCGGATCCCGCGATCGAATGATCCGTCCACATCTCGAGGGGCTGGATGGAAATCGCTTCCGCGTAGGGTTCGCCCTCGAAGTAGACCTCCACCGACTCGATGTCGATGAACGTGTTGAATCCCTCGTCCATCCAGGGGTGCAGTCGCTCGTTCGAGTTGACGATCATGGGATACCACTCATGTCCGAACTCGTGCGTGAGCACCCAGTACAGACCTTCGCGTGTGGTCTCCGTGGGCACGAACGTGAGCATCGGATACTCCATGCCGTCATTCGGTCCCTCGACCGTCGTGGCATGGGGCCACGGATAGGGAAACAGGCGTTCAGAGAAGTGCTTGATCGTGACCCATGACATCCGGTTCGCTTCCTCCCACAGCTCCGCCTCAGGGCGGTAGAAGGTCTGGATCCGGATGCCGTCGTACGAGCTGGCGTCCCACCGGAAGTCCGGCGCCATGGCGAACGCGAAGTCGCGCACGTTCTCGGCGGCGAAGCGCCACGTCTTTGCCCCCGAAGCACTACGGCCACGGTTGGAAAGGGCCTCGGACCCGGTGATGATCGCCACGGCATCCTCCGACTCGTCGGCGCGCGCCAGCCGCGACTGCTGCTCGTCCGTGAGCACCGCGTCCGGGTTCACGATCGTGCCGGTGGCCGTCATCACGAAGTTGTCGGGCACCGTCAGGGCCACCAGGAAGTCACCGAACTCCTGGTAGAACTCTCCCGCGCCGAGGAAGGGGGTGAGATTCCAGCCGCTCACGTCGTCGAACACGGCAACGCGCGGATACCACTGGGCGACCTGGTACAGGGTGCCGTCGCGTCCCGTACGGCCGTAGCCGTATTCCGGCTGCGTCATGTACCAGTCGATCTCGACCTCCGTGCTGCCGCCGGCGGGCAGCGGGTGGGGGAGCTCTACCCGCGCGATTGTGCCCATGACCTCGTGCTCCAGGTCCCGGCCGCCGGCCGCGACTCGCTCGAGGGTCATGCCGCTTCCGTCGCAGGTGAAATCGAACACGGATTCACCGAACATCAGCGGTGGGACCGCCAGTACCTGCGACTTGCTCTCCGGCTGGCACAGGTTGGTGTCCAGCTTGAGCCACAGGACCGACAGGGCGTGCGGAGAGTTGTTGCGGTACCGGATGGTCTCCGATCCGGTCAACAGTTGAGTGGCGGGATCGAGGGTGGCCTCGATCCGGTAGTCCACCTTCTGCTGCCAGTAATCGGGACCGGGCAGGCCGGCCCCGGTCCGGATCGTGTTCGGCGTGGCCAGGCCCAGGGGTCCGAACGGTGAGCGGACTTTCCAGCCGGGAGCTTCCTCCTGTGCCGTGGCCGAGCCTGGCATGAAGAGGAAAAGCGTGGCGGCGAACAGCGCCAGGCGGACGGCAACCGAGTTCGGTGAGCGGCGCGGATTCATGGGAGCCTCCTGTGCGTCCGCGGAAAGAGCGCTGATCGGGACCCGGCAAGATGCGTCGACAGGCACCTGGCGCTCAAGTGCGCAGGATTCGGAATTGCCGGTGCGGTGCGCGATGTCCTATCCTGCGTGCGCCCGTCACACCATGTCCCGTACCGGAGAGCGCATGCCAGGCAGACGTAGCGCCAGGTGGATCGGGGTCATGGTGGCGGTGCTTCTGGTGGCCGGCGGCGTGCTTGCTGCTGGCCGCTTCCCCACCGACGGTACACACTACGGGCTCTGGTCCATCGTGCCGCCCGTCGTCGCGCTCGTCCTCGCCTTCACACTGCGCGACGTGATCGCGGCCCTGTTCATCGGGATCGTCCTCGGGGGGGTGATCAGCGGTGAGCTGAACATCGTCCAGGAGTTCCTGATCCCCTCCATCGGATCTCCGGACTTCGCCCTGATTCTGCTGGTGTACTTGTGGACGCTCGGGGGATTGATCGGCCTGTGGACGCGGACGGGCGGCGCTGTGCGGTTTGCCGACTGGGCCGGGGCGAAAGTGGTCCGCGGCCCTCGCTCGGCGAAGTTCTTCGCGTGGGCCATGGGACTCGTGTTCCACCAGGGCGGCACGATCAGCACCGTGCTCACCGGGGCCACGGTGCGTCCCGTGGGGGACCGGCACAGGGTGTCCCACGAGGAGCTTTCCTACATCGTCGATTCCACGGCCTCGCCCGCCGCCACCATCATCCCGTTCAACGTGTGGCCGATCTACGTGGGCGGCCTCGTGGCAGGGACGGTGCCGGTGATCGCGACGCAGGAAGAGGCCATCGCGTTCTTCTTCAAGGCCGTGCCCTTCAATTTCTACGCGATCTTCGCCGTCCTCATGACGCTGCTCGTGGCGTGGGAGAAGTGGCCGTGGCTGCCCCGGCGCATGCGCGAGGCGATGAGGCGCTCCCGCGAGACCGGAGAGCTCGACCGGGAGGGCGCGGAGCCCATGGCAGCCGAGGAACTCACGGTGCTCAGGATTCCAGAGGGCTACACGCCGAGCCTGATCGACTTCTTCGGGCCCATCGGCACTCTGCTTGCGATAGCGGTCATCCCGTTCGTGGTCACGTTCTACATCCAGGGCAACCGTGAGTCTCCCTCGCTGCCTATCGCCGAGGCCTTCGTCCTGGCGGTCCTGGCCGGGATGGGGATCGCACTGGCCCGGGGAATGAAGCTCCGCGATGTAATGGACGGCTTCATCAGCGGGTGCAAGGGAGTGACGATCGGGGCCCTGGTTCTCGCCCTCGCGGTCACCCTGAAATCAGTGGCCGACTCGCTCGGCACCGCCGACTACGTGGTTCAGACCATCGGACCGTGGGTGAGCCCGATCGCTCTTCCGGCCGTTCTGCTGCTCGTGACCATGTTCGTGGCGTTTTCGACGGGGACGTCCTGGGGTACGTACGCAGTGCTCTTTCCGGTGGCCATGCCTCTCGCCTGGTCCGTTCACCCCGAACCCGCGTTCCTCACGCTGTGCTTCGCAGCCGTCACAGGGGGCAGCGTGTTCGGCGACCAGTGCTCGCCGATCTCGGACACGACGATCCTCTCGTCGGTGGCTACGGGGTGCGACCTGATGGATCACGTGACGACGCAGCTTCCGCTCGCGATGATGGCCGCGGGGGGCGCCGCGGCGCTGTACACCGTGCTGGCAGCGTTGATCGTGTAGCACCCGGTATGCTACGTTCGGGACGGGTAACACGAGTCTTTCCAGGGAGGGTTCATTGAGTGACAGCGGAGCGAAGTCAGCTCTGATCCTGGGGGCGTCCAGCGGGTTCGGCCAGGCCGCGGCGCTGGAGTTCGCCCGAGCGGGCTACGATATCTTCGGCGTTCATCTCGACCGGAGGGCCGGACTGGCGCGCGTCGAGGAAATCCGGGCAGCCATCGAAGCCGAAGGCGTGCAGGCGAAGTTCTTCAACATCAACGCCGCCAGCCCGGACAAGCGGGACCAGGTGCTGGACGAGATCGCTGCTGAGATCGCGCCCGGCTCGGTCCGGGTACTCCTGCATTCGCTCGCATTCGGAACGCTCCGACCGTTCGTAGCGGCCGACGATGCCGGCTCGATGACGATGGAGCAGATGGACATGACGCTCACCGTCATGGCCCACTCGCTCGTGTACTGGGCCCAGGGTCTGGTGCGCCGGAGCCTGATGGAACAGGGCGGCCGCATATACGCCATGACGAGTTCAGGTGGTGACCGTGTCATTCCCTCGTACGGCGCAGTGTCGGCGGCCAAGGCCTCCCTCGAGTCCCACTGCCGGCAGCTGGCCCTGGAACTCGCGCCCCACGGAATTACGGCAAACGCGATCCGTGCGGGGGTGACGGATACCCCTGCGCTCAGGAAGATCCCGGGCGCGCAGCACATGATCGAGGAAGCCCGGCAGCAGAATCCGTATGGAAGACTCACCACAACCGAGGACGTGGCCCGTTGCATGGTCGCCCTGGCGGCCGAGGGCACGGCCTGGATGACAGGCAACGTGATCCGGGTGGACGGTGGAGAGGACTTCGTGGGATCCATGCCTTCCACGGGATGACAGCATGTTCAGGAAGAGAGAAGACGAGGAAGGCCTCGCCCGGTTGGCAGTGTGGGCGGTTCGCAATCGCGCGCAGGCCTTGAGGGACGAGTTCGAACGTCCGTGGCGGCGTGGGCTGGAGCTGCCGGAAGCGGAAGTCGGCCGCTGGGTCGGGCTCGGTCTCGCGGTCGGCGCCCTGCTGGCAGGTGTCGGCCTGGCACTCATCGCGACGCTGTCCGAGGACTGATGCTCCCGGTCTGCGGGGTGCAGATGGCTCCCCGCCGCGGAGAATCCGAGGCCAACGTCCGAATCACGCGGTCGGCGATCGAGGCGGCGACCCGTGAAGGTGCCCGCCTGGTCGTGTTCCCCGAGGCCTCACTCACCGGATACGTGTTCCACGACAGGGATTCAGCCAGGGCCGCGGCCGTCGAGGCAGGCGGACCCGAGCTGACCGAGGTGGCGGAGGCCTGCCGCACCGCGGATGCCTGGGCCGTCGTCGGGGCGATCGAGCGGGACGGCGATCTGCTCCACAACTCGCTGTTCCTGGTGAGTCCGGACGGGCCGGCTGGTCGCTACCGCAAGCTCCACACTCTGTGCCTGGGGGTGGATCGTTTCACCACGCCGGGGTCAGAGCCTCCCCCGGTGTTCGAGACCCCGCTTGGCCGGATCGGCCTGAACATCTGCTATGACGGGACGTTCCCGGAGATGGCCAGGGCCCTGAAGCTCGGGGGCGCGCAATTGATCCTGCTGCCCACCAACTGGCCGAACCTGAGGCTGAAGCGGGAACAGGTACGGATCCGGGCCTATGAGAACCACGTCCACTACCTGGCGGTGAACCGGGTCGGCATCGAGGAGGGCGTGGCGTTCCACGGGGGCAGCATGGCGGCTGACTCGAGCGG
>JAUVPT010000284.1 GCA_030598525.1 Gemmatimonadota bacterium | reverse complement strand
GAGCCATTCGACCCTTCGGTCACCGAGGACCTCGAGAGCGTGGTCAACTGGGCCGTGGGCCTGCAGCACGACCTCACGGACAAGCTCGGGGGCTACGTGGGGTTCCGAACCGACAAGAGCGCGGCCCCGGAAGCATCCCTGTCCAACTCGACGCTGTCTTTCTGGGACCTCCGGCACGTGTCCGGTGGCGCGACCTTCACCGTGGGCCGATCCTCGTTCACCATGGGGCTCGTCTACTCGTTCGGTAGCGACATCGCGGAACCGTTACGCTTGACGCCCCAGACGTTTGGAGCCCCGGAAGGCGAAGATCAGGTCAGCTTCCGCCGGATCACCTTCATCGTCGGGTTCGAGTTGTCGTTCGCCGGCAGTTCGGGGAGCGCCGAGTAGTCACTCTGCGCTGATCTGCCATTACCCTGACCTCACTGACCCTCCTGCACGCTCCCATACCGGGCGCTGATCTCTCGAATGGCCTCGGGGTCCCCGACAATGCTCAGCCGGTCACCCTCTCGAAGGATCGTGTCGCCCCGCGGAACGAGGATAGCCATGCCGCGGTGAATCAGGGCGATCAGACTCCCCTTCGGCAGGTCGATCTCACTCAGCGGACCGCCGATAAGGGCGGATGATGCCGCGCTCCGGTGCAGGCTCAGCGAGAGAAAGCGCTCGTTGCGCAGAATGACTTCCTTGAGTCGCCGTTTGTCCGGCACCGTCAGCCACTCACTCAGGAAGTTCTCCTGGGCGACCCGTGCGACGATCTCAGCCAGGGTGCGCAGGTGGTTCCCGGGACTCGGCCAGGGGCTGACCAGAAAGAACAGGGCGTGGACCTGCTCTCCGTGGGTTCGGTCGGTGAACTGATCCCCAGCCGCGACCTGCATTCCCTCCACGGAGCGCATGATCACCATGGCCGGCGAATCGATTTCGGCCAGTCTGAGATGGGGAAGGGCCGCACAGCGGAGGACCGGCGTGGCTCCCGTCTTGATACCGTGCGTGAATCCCGTGGCGAGTCGCTCCGCGCTCATCGGGAGGCGCTCGGACAACAGCTCCGCCGCCTTGCGGGCCGCGTCCGCGAACGTCGCCTCGGACGGCAGGTCGACGGTAAATGCCCGCCCGATCACCTCGTCGAACGGATCGAGCGTCGGCTGGCCTTCCTCCTTGAGCAGACCCCGCAGCTCCAGCTCCGCTCCCTCGTAGGGCCGCCGCGCCAGCCGGTGGAACCAGTGAAGTAGCGCTCCGGCCCGCTTGATTCTCCCCCGGGCGTAGAGGAAGTACCAGACGAGGCAGACGGCCGCCAACCCGATGGAGAAGATGATGGGCACGATGCCCATCTCCGCGATGAGCAGGAACGGCACCAGGAGCCCCAGGAGATGCACCCAGGGATAGAGCGGCGCGCGGAACCCCGGATCGTACGACTCGAGGCCGCTCTCTCGCATGACGATGACGGCGAGGTTCACGATCGAGAAGACGAGGAGCAGGAACGAGCTGGCCAGCTTGGCGATGGTCAGAACGTCCAGTACCGCGATGAAGAAGACCATCGCCGCCGCGGTCGCGAGGATCGAAGCGGTCGGTGTCCTGAAACGGCCGACCGTGGCGAAGACGGGTGAGACGAGCTTATCTCGTGCCATGGCCAGCGGATAGCGGGACGCTGCCAGCAGTCCAGCGTTCGCGGAGGCCGCGAGTCCGGCGAGGGCCGGCAGGGCGACCAGGGCGAGAGCCACGGGACGTGGAAGCCAGCCGAACAAGGCGGTTCCCGCGGTCGCGAAGGGCGTCAGGTCGCCGTGAAAGACCTCCGGAGCGATCGTCGCGACCATCACATACACACCGGCCACGTAGATGAGCGATGCCGTCAGCAGGCCGAGGAAGATCGCCGCCGGGATCGTCCGGTCCGGATTGTGGACCTCCTCGGCCACGCTGGCCACCTTCAGAGGACCGGCGAACGAGATGAATACGAGGCCCATCGTCGCGACCAGGCCTTCGACGCCGAGGGACATGAACGGCTCGAATCCGCTTTCCGCAGCGGGCGGCCGGCCAAGCAAGCTGACGAATCCTTGGACGAGGAAGAGGGCCAGAAATCCCAGTACCGTGCCCACCAGGACGCGCTGGAGGCCTCCCGTGTGCTTCGCCCCGACCATGTTCACCAGGGCGAAGACGAGGGTCAGCACGATGGCCACCGTCCGAATCGGAAGATTCATGAACAGAGCCAGGTACGCCCCCATTCCCACGAGGGCGAAGGCGCTCTTGAGGATGAGCACGAGCCAGGTGCCAAGCCCGCCGACGGTCCCCACCATCGGCCCCAGGCTGCGGTCGAGGAAGTAGTAGATGCCGCCCGCCCTGGGCATTGCGGTGGAGAGCTCCGCGATGCTGAGCGCGGCGGGAATCGCGAGCAGACTGGCGAGAAAGTACGCCAGCACGACAGACGAACCCGTAATGGCGGCGGCCAGGCCCGGGAGCAGAAAGAAGCCGGAGCTGAGCATCGGCCCCAGACCGATGACATAAACGTCGAAAAGGGTCAGTTCCTTCTCTCGTCGATGGCCGGCGCCGGAGGAGGCGGACCGATTCGCTGGCGGCGCTCCACTGGCCATTTCGATTACGTCTCCTTGCGCGGGGCGGAGTCGAGAACCCGAACCTCCACTAACGAATCATCACATACGGCAAATATAGCCGGAATTCTATGTCGTAAGTAGTCTATACGACTCGTGGGGAGCCGGCAAACGTCTTCCTTGCTCACATCGCACCGCGTCCCGCAAAATCGAGGAACCATCGAGTGAGCCCGAAGAGCACCAGGGCGAGCCCTTCCGTGCGTGACAACTTCCAGCCGGTTCGTGCGAAGACGACCACCAGAACCACCATGGCCGCGAGGGCAATGAGCGAGGCTCTCGCGCCAGGTACCACTGACTGCGGATGCAGGATGCCGGCGATCCCGAGAACGCCGAGGAGATTGAAGAGGTCGCTCCCGATCACGTTTCCGACGCTGATTTCGTACCGACCGCGCAGCACGCCGACCAGGGATGTGGCGAATTCGGGGACGGATGTGCCCGCCGCGACGACCGTCACCCCGATCACCCAGTGACTCACCCCGAAACTTCGTGCGATCGGAATGGCGGAGTTCACCAGCAGGTGAGAACCGACGGCGAGGAGCACGATCCCGAAAGCCAATCCAACCAGGGCTCTCAGCGCCTTCAGCGGATCGCCATTGTTGATCCCACGGCCTGGGAGCGCCAGGGCCAGGCCGGGTTCGAGCCACTGAATGCGGCCGATGGCGACCACGATCGCCAGGTAGAGGCCCATGCCTGCCAGAAGAATCGCACCGTCGATGCGATCGAGTCTGAAGTCCGACGCGACCAGGACGAGGAGCAGGAAAGTGGCCAGAATCAGGGCCGAG
>JAUVPT010000155.1 GCA_030598525.1 Gemmatimonadota bacterium | reverse complement strand
GGTGCCGGTCGGATTCGTCGGCCGGGTCACGGGCGATGGGCGTATCGTGCTTCACGACGAGATCGACGGATCGACACCGGTCAACCTCGAGCTCGACGCTGTCCTCGGAGACATGCCGCAGAAGACGTTCGAGCTCGAGCGCGTCGATCCGGAGCTGAGGCCGCTCGACCTCCCGGCGGACCTGTCGGTCGCCGACGCCCTGGATCGGGTCCTGCGGCTGCTTTCCGTGGGTTCGAAGCGTTTCCTCACGACCAAGGTGGATCGGTGCGTGACCGGCCTGGTGGCCCGCCAGCCCACCGCCGGCCCGCTCCAACTCACGGTCGCCGACGTGGCGGTGATCGGGCAGAGCCACTTCGGGATCACGGGCGCTGCCACGGCGATCGGCGAGCAGCCGATCAAGGGCCTCCTGAATCCGGTGGCCATGGCCCGGATGTGCGTGGGAGAGGCGCTCACCAACCTGGTGTGGGCCCCGGTCAGCGCCCTCGAGGACGTGAAATGCTCGGGCAACTGGATGTGGGCCGCCAAGCTCCCCGGGGAGGGGGCGAGTCTTGCCATGGCAGCGGTCTCACTCAGTGCCTGCATGCTCCAGCTCGGCATCGCGATCGACGGCGGCAAGGACAGCCTGTCCATGGCGGCCCTGGCCCCGGGCGAGAACGGCGAGGACGAAACCGTGAAGGCTCCGGGTTCGCTGGTCGTATCGGCGTATGTGACGTGCCCCGACATCACCAGGGTCGTCACGCCGGACCTCGAGCTACGCGAGTCCGGGCGAATCCTGTACGCGGATCTTGCGCACGGGCTCACCCGGTTGGGCGGATCCTCCCTGGCTCACGTGTTCGGACAACTGGGAGACGACCCACCGGATCTGAGCGATCCGCCGCAATTCAAGCGAGCGTTCGAAGTGGCGCAGCGCCTGATCGGCGAAGGCCAGGTTATGGCCGGCCATGACCGGAGCGACGGCGGTCTGATCACGACGCTGCTGGAGATGGCGTTTGCCGGAAACTGCGGGCTCGAGATCGATCTTCCGGGCGACGCGTCCGCCGCCATCCCGATCCTGTTCAACGAAGAGCTGGGCCTCGTGATGGAAGTGCCGGCGGACCGGGCGGACCGGGCGCTGGCCATGTTCCAGTCCGCGAACGTCCCCTGCTACGACATCGGTCGAGCGATTTCGACGCCGGAAGTCCGGGTTTCCGTGGGCGGTGAGGCCGTTCTCGAGGCGGACATGAGAGACCTCAGGGACACCTGGGAGGCCACCGGCTTCCAGCTCGACGCTCTGCAGGCCAATCCGGTTTGTGTGACCCGGGAACGGGAGGGACTCCGCGAGCGCATAGCCCCCGTGTATGAAATCCCGTGGGAGATGGCGCCCACCGCACCCGAGATCCTGGTTCGGGCGGCCAAGCCCAAGGTGGCAATCGTGCGGGAGGAAGGCTCCAACTCGGACCGGGAGATGACCTCTGCGTTCTTCCTCGCCGGGTTCGAGCCGTGGGACGTCGCGATGTCCGACCTGCTGGCGGGACGGATTCGCCTCGAGGGTTTCCAGGGTATCGCCTTCGTAGGCGGCTTCAGCTACGCCGACGTCCTCGACTCGGCAAAGGGCTGGGCCGGCGTGATCCGCTTCCATCCCGAGCTGGCGGAGCAGTTCGACGTTTTCGCAGCCCGCCCGGACACGTTCACCCTGGGCGTGTGCAACGGCTGTCAGCTGGAAGCACTGCTGGGTTGGGTTCCGTGGCGCGGAATCGGGGATCACCTGCAGCCCCGTTTCATCCAAAACGCCTCGGACCGCTTCGAGTGTCGGTACAGCACCGTGCGCATACTCGAGAGCCCCTCGGTGATGCTGCGAGGTATGGAGGGCGCGACTCTCGGCGTGTGGCTGGCTCACGGTGAGGGTCGGGCGTTCTTCCCGGACGCGGAGGTCCTGAAGCGCGTGGAAGCCGAGGGACTGGCGCCCGTTCGCTTCGTGGATGACGCGGGCGACGTGACCGAGCGTTACCCGTTCAACCCGAACGGCTCGGCAAACGGGATCGCCGCTCTCTGTTCACCGGACGGCCGGCACCTCGCCATCATGCCGCACCCGGAGCGCGGCTTCTTGAGCTGGCAATGTGGCTGGAACCCGCCCGAGTGGAGAGACGCGATACGGGCAGCCGCGGACCAGGGGCAGCCGTTCCCATCCCCCTGGCTGCGCATGTTCCAAAACGCCCGCGAGTGGTGCGAAGGGGCTTAGCCCCGCCCGTTCACGTGGGGCACGCTCGTGCAAGGTCGGACGTTCAAGTCATCCCGGGCCAGGAGGGCCAGCAGATTCCGCTGAAACTCGGTTAGCGGCACAAGCGCCGTCCGATTCTCCATGCCTCGCGATTCCCGTTCTTCATCAACGTTTCCGCCACCCAGTCCACGTCGTCCATGCCGATCGTGAGGTCGGGTCGGTACGACCAGAAACACGATGTGCGGAATCGTCGATATGCGCGGCGGGCTTCGCGTACCCGTACCATGTTCCGCGCCGTATCCGGGTCCAGCGTACGCCTGCTTTTCTGGCCGCCACGGCGGCCGATCTCGGCGAAGTATTCTCGGATAGAGTCCTTCATGCTGGCAACGTAAGCCGCTTACGTTATGAATCAAGCCCGAGTGCGGCCCATATCAGCAGCACGCCGAGAAGGATCACGACTAGAGACCAGCCGCGGATCACGCCATCGGACCTTTTCAACCACTCGGCCGACCGCTTCTGCAGGCGTTCGATTCCGAGAAACGGGAGCGACACGCCGGCCAGGATCATAAACAGGCCGAACACCCAGACGACCATGGGCAGGCGCGTAGACGGAGCGGCCAGCACGAACACGATCCCGAAGCCGATTCGCAGGATGGATAGAACCGGCACCATGCGGCGCGTGATCATGTTCTTCAGGCCCCACCGCATGCGGGCCGGCGAGAAGAGGATCGTGAGCCCTATTCCGAGGATGAGCACACCGGCGACCGCGACGAGCAAGGTCATGGGTTTCGCCTCAGGTCCAGGTCGTGGAAGTCGTAACTGAAGTCCACGGAAGGTGACGCCGCCCTCATCCTGGCTCCGGCCACGCTGCCGTCCGTTGCGAGTTCGAACGTGATGAATGCGTCCGCCCTCAATTCGCGATCCCGCCAGCGCACGTAGAACGTATCGAACTGCCAGTGCTCCAGGTCGCCGAGCAGGGATTCGGTGCGGCTGAACTGGATCGCCAGGCCTCCCGCTTCCCGCATGATCTCGACGTCGCCGTACCACGCGTCCCGGTAGGTGCCGGCATACCCCTCGAGCGGCAGCGAGGGGAGTGATGTCCTGTCCCTTTCCGCCGCCGCCGCCTCGTCCCGGGCCGCCACCAGAGAATCCCTCCGGGCGTTGAGATCGTTGAACGCGGAGATCCAGTCCCGGGGCTCAGCCTCCAGGTAGTGATCTAGAATGCGGGCCGTGATGGACTCGTACGCGGCGCCCATCTCCTGGTTCGTGAGGACGGCGATCCCGAGCTTGAGGTCGGGTATCATCGTGACCCGCGACACGTAGCCCGGCAGTCCGCCGGTGTGCGTGACCATCTTGTGACCGCGGTGGTCACGGATCCCGAACCCGAGGGCGTAGCCGGCGAACTGTGCCTGCAACGGCTCCATGCCCTCCGGGACCCTTCGGATGGAAAGGGGGGTCACCGGGTTCCACAGCTGGCGCGTCGTACTCTCGGCGAACAGTCGATCCGCTCCGACCACCCGACCGGAATCCAGCTGCACGATCAGCCACTTCGCCATGTCGGCCGCGGTCGAGTTGATCCCGCCGGCGGCGTTGGTCGCCGTTGCCGCGAGCGGCACGACGGGCCTCACCACTCCCTCGATGCGGGCATGCGGCGTCGCGACGTTTCCTTCCTCGAGCGTCGAGGCCCGGGTGACCCGGGTGTCTCCCATACCCAGAGGCTCGATGATCCCGGAGTGGACGAATTCCTCCCACGTGAGGCCACTCACTTCTTCGATCACCAGCGCCGCGACGTGGTACAGGATGTTGTCGTAGGCGTAGGCACTCCTGAAGCTCGTCACCGGTTCCAGGTGACGAACGGCCTCGACGATTTCCCTCCGTGTGATGTCCGACTCCGGCCAGTACAACAGGTCCCCCTGCCCGAGGCCCAGACCGCTCCGGTGCACAAGTAGATCCCGCACGGTGATCTCGCGGGTCACCCACGGGTCCCACATGCGAAACCACGGCAGGTAGTCGATCACCCGGCCGTCCCACTCCAGCTTCCCGTCTTCGACGAGGAGGCCGAGGGCCGTGGCTGTGAACGCCTTCGTATTCGACGCGATGCCGAACCGGGTGTGCTCGTCCACCGGCGTGGGTTCACCCAGGCGACGCACGCCGTACCCCCTGGCCAGCACGATCTCGCCGTCTTTCACGATCGCGACCGCAACGCCCGGCACTTCGAACGTCTCGAGCGTGCGCTCCACCCATGCATCCAGATCCGGCAAACCGGCGAGAGGATCGCCCGGAACATCCTGGGCCCGCGCCGCCTGCGACGGCAGGACGAGCAAGCCGACGAGCGACAGCAGGGCAAGTCGACGTCGAATGCACATGGTCACGACTCCAGGTCAGGAGGTGCGGATCCCCGTCCGAACGAATAGGCTGAATCTAGAAGCTTGTCGAGGACGTAGGAACTACCGGAACCGAGCTCCCCGAACGGAAGCCCGTGCGATGGAAGATTCGACAATCCCCTCGTCGCTAATCGGCGCGATCACCTTCTTCCTGATCCTCGGCATCGTTGCCCTGGTCGTGGTCAAGGAGACCGTCAAGGTCATCCTGAAGCCGGCACTCGTGATCGTGGGACTCCTGATCCTCGCCGTATGGGTCGGAATCCTGGACGAGACCGTCGTGGGCAGCGGATTCGAGTGGATTGGCGATCGATTTCTCGCCGGCATCGAAGGCATCTCCAGCTGGGTGGCGGACTCCTGGGAGGCGCGCACCGGCGACGGCTGATCGTCAGT
>JAUVPT010000147.1 GCA_030598525.1 Gemmatimonadota bacterium | reverse complement strand
TGCCCGATCGCCTGCTCCAACGCGGCCTTCATGTCGTGCCCGACCTGCGCGCCCGGGTTAGTGGCGATCATCTGATCAGCCACCGCCAGGGCGTTCCGGAGATCGCCGTGGCGGGCATAGTGGTCCGCGAGCGCGTATAGGTAATCCAGGTTTCGAGGCTCGGCCTCGACCGCGGCACGCAGACTTTCTTCCGCCTCAGGCAACCGGCCGAGCTGTTGCTCGAGGAGCCCCAGGTTGTAGCGGATCCGGGTGCGCTGCGGCATGCCGTCCGCGGCCCGCTCCAGCCACGCAAGCGCCTCCGCCGCCCGATCCGTCTCGACCAGCAGGAGGGCGAGCGAATACTCGGCGTCATGGTTGTCGGGGTAGTCCTCGAGGACTCCGCGAAGCAGGGACTCAGCCTCGTCGTTCCGGCCCTGCGAGTTGTACAGCACCGCCAGGTTCATCTTGGCCGGAATGAACAGGTCGTCGATCTCGATCGCGCGGCGATAGTACTCCTCGGCCAGGCCTGCCTCCCCGCGAGCCACGTACAGGTTGGCCAGGTTATGGCCGGCGAACGGGAAGTCGAGCGAGTAGCGCATCGTCTCCTCGTACTCCAGCGTGGCTTCGTCGAGTGCCTCGACCTGGTAGGGCTTCAGCAGCTCGCGTGACACCGTGGCCAGTCGCACGGCTGCCTGGCCACGTACCGCTTTCGTCGGGTCGAAAAGGAGCGGCGCCACGAGGTCCACCAATTCCGCCGGGTCCGTCGTGTTCAGAGCCGTGGCGGCCGTATAGCGAATCAGGGCTTCCTCGTCCTGCAGGGCCGCGTTGATAGCCCGCGTGGCTTCCGCGCCGGGATACCTCTGCAGCAAACCGAGAGCCGTGGCTCGCACGAGCGCTGGATACAGCGGGTCGCTGGCCAGCCGAACCAACTCGGCACCCGCACCGGGTTCACCGTCGCGTCCCGCCGCCAGCGTCGTTCCGTAGTGAGACCGCTTCGCCTTGCCATACCACTCGACGTAGTAGTCCGCCGACCACTGATCGGTCTCGTCTTCGTGGCATCCGGCCGCCGCGCACGCATTCGGCGTTCCGATCTCGAGCGTGAGGTCGGGCCGCGGAATGCGCAGGCTGTGGTCCGCCCGCCAGTCCACCACCATGTACGGACGCTCGGGCATGTGGCACTTCACGCACAGTGTGCCTTCGTTCGGCTCGCCCGCTTCGGTCAGATCTTCATGGAAATGGTGCTCGAACACGTCATACGTATCAGCCCGGTGACACTGCGCGCACAGTTCATTGTCCTCGTACTTGAGCTCGAGGCTGTGCGCATCGTGACAGTCCGAGCATCGCACGTCGTTCCGGTACATCTTGCTCTGCACGAAGGACCCCCACACGTACACCTCTTCGAGGATCTGCCCGTCCGCCTCGTACAGACGCTCTTCCAGCAGGGCCGGGATCAGGTGGTCCAGCAGGTCTTCCTTGCCGTGGGCATAGTCGCCGAGCTCCGTCCGACGCGAGTGGCACGGCGCGCACAGCTCGACCTGCTGCCGCGAAGTGATGCCGGACGTCGGGACTGCGAGGTCGTAGTCGGGCGCCTCCGGCCTGGCCATCGGGGGCAGATCGGCCCACTCCGAGTGGCGCGAACCGGGACCGTGACATGCCTCACAGCTCACGTCGATCTCCGACCAGGTGGTCGAGAACGAGTCGGTCTCGGGGTCGAATCCCTTTTGGAGATTCGTGGAATGGCACTCGGCGCACATGCCGTTCCAGGTCTGGGCGCTGCGCGTCCAGTGAAGCCAGTCGTCCGCGGGGATGTCCCGGTCGGGATAAAGGTGGAACCACTCCTCCCGCTCCGTGTCCCACGCCAGGCTCAGCGCCTGGTATCGTCCCCCCGGAAACGCGATCAGGTACTGCTGCAGGGGCTCCCAGCCGAAGGTGTAGGCGATTTCGAATTCGCCCATTCCGCCGCCGGGGCCCTCGGTGTACACGAAGTAGCGCCCGTCACGCGTGGTGAATCGGCTGGTGATCCCTTTGTGCTCGAACTCCACGCCGCTGAAGTCGCCGCGCACGTTCGCCGAGTCCGCCGGAGCCATGGCGTTGTCGTGGTCCGAGCCGGACCAGGCTTCGGTCTCCTCCTCGTGACACTCGGCGCACCGATCGCGTCCCACGAAAGTGAAGGCCGGGGCCAGGTCAGCAGCATCCCACCGCGCGCGCTGACGGCCTTCTTTCACCGCGTACACGGGCAGCGAGAGCACGATCACGGCAGTGGCCGCGATGCCGGCGATCTTCCAACGACGCACCAGGTCGCCCGTCATGCGCGCGCCACTTGCGATGCTTCGAAGTACCGCCGCTTGAGGGTGCGGCCCGTATCGACCTTCACGATCCCGTTTTCGATGCGTACGGGGTGGATGTCGAGGGCCCTTGGCGCCGGCGGACTCAGAACGTCGCCTCGAATGTCGTACGCCGACGAGTGACACGGACATACGAACCGTCCCTCGTCAGCCATCCAGGGCACGGTGCACCCGAGATGCGTGCACTCGCGTGACACGGCCAGGAATCCGCCATCGGCAAGTCGCGTGAGGTAGAACCTGCCGGCCGGGAAAGCGGTCACGGAGTCGAGCTCGAATTGCTCGACAGGTCCGGCCACCAGCACGCCTGCCGCCTCCGCAGGATCGGGGCGGGGCCGAAGGAACTCGACCATCAGCCACACGTACTCGGCGAGCGCCAGTCCGCCGAGACCCAGCCACAAGCGCGAGAGGAACGAGCGTCGACTGGTACCCGTTTCTTCGGTCGGGGGGCGCTCGTCGCGCCGATCAACCATCACGGCAGCCTCCTCACGGTGTCCAGGGCCAGCCGAGAGCCATGCCCTCGCCCCGGAACCACACACCCACCGCCGTGAGAATCACGAGCGCGGTAGCCAGGAAAGCGAAGGCCGCCTGCAGGGTCTCCTGACGGTTCCCACCGTACTGCCGGCCGGCCAGGCGAATCACGGCCCAGATGATCCCGAGCGCTACGACCGCCGGCACGAGACCCTCCGACAGGCCGGGCGGCAGCCCGCCCAGCCACCCGGACCAGTCGATGACGTACTCGTCCAGGAGCACCCAGAGCGGGGTCAGGGCAACGGCGGCGAGTGCGCCGGCCACGGCCAGCGACCGGCCTGTCTCGGACACGAACCATGCCCCTTCCATCGGCGGGTCGTACCGCAGGTAGGGAATGGCCAGCAGTCCAAGGAGGGCGAGCCCCGGCAGAATCACGACGGCCCACGTGGGATGGAAATGCAGCAGCAACTCCTGCAGACCCAGGAAGTACCAGGGGGCCTTGGCCGGATTGGGACTCATCCCGGGATTGGCCGGAGCACCCAGTCCTGCGTCCAGCGCTACGGCAAGAACCATCACCGCGGCGACCAGCAGCAGCCCCGTGACGAACTCCCGCATCAGAAGGGACGGCACGAACAGTACGGTCGCCGGCTTGTCGGCAGGATCGTCGGCGGGTTCGCGCGGAATCACCACCCCGCCCGCCTTGCGGACGCGCCAGAAATGAAACGCCATCAGTCCCACGATGGTGACCGGGATGACCGTCGTGTGGAACGTGTAGAAGTTGATCAGCGTGGCGCTCCCGATCTCCGTACCTCCTCGGGCGAGCCGTATCACACCTTCACCGATCACCGGCAGGTAGCCCAGCATCCCGGTCACGATGGTGATGGCCCAGAAGGACAGCTGGTCCCACGGAAGCAGATAGCCGGTGAAATTCGCCGCGAGCACCACTATGAGCAGAAGGACGCCGATCACCCAGTTGAACTGGCGGGCCCCGTGAAACGCTCCGGTGAAGAAAGTGCGGAGCAGGTGAAGAAACGCGACGAACACCAGGAGGTTGGCGCTCCAGTGGTGTACGTTCCGCACCAGCCCACCGAACCGGACGTTCCGGCGCAGCGCCTCGATCGACCCGTAGGCCCGGTCGGGCGAGGGCTCGTAGACGAACATGAGGAGCACCCCCGTGAGGATCAGGAGCCCCACGAGCGTGGCGGACATTCCCCCGAGCCCGAACGTGTGCCGGAACGGGATCGTGCGCTCGGGAACGCGCACCGGCCGCATGTGCAAAACCAGGTGGTTGAGGACGACCCGCTTCCTCTCCCGCTCCGTACGGGGGGTCAGCGGCGTGCGGAAGATCGATCGCCAGAGACGGGATGGCAGACCGGGCGGACTCCCCGAAGACCCGTCTGCTTCCTCTTCGGCCTCAGGACCCTTCGCGTGCCTGTCGCGAGCCACGTGTCGTCAGACCTCGAAGCCCCACCGGACGATGAACTGCCAGGACCGGTTCTTCAGGCTGAAGTTCTGTACCGCGGTCGATAGCCCGTACGAATACCGGATGTCCGCGGTCAGGGTCGAGCGCTGCATCCCGTAAGAGAAGCTGGTACCGAACGGAACGCTCCACTCCGTGCTCTCGATCGTCCAGTCCGGGATGCCGGTGTCGCAGGGTTCCTTCGTTCCATCGCCGCTCACCTCGCAGGCCGTCTTGAACGCGAGCGCGATGCCGCCGTACATATTCCAGTCCCAATTCGGACTCAGGTCCACGATCAATTGCACCGTGAGCGGGAGCTCGAAGTAGTCCAGGTCGAGATCGACAGGGTCTCCCTCCACGGTGCCGCCTCCCCCCTTCTGGACCCAGTTCGCCTCCAGCTGGAGTCCGAAGTTGGACTGAAACCGAACCGTACCCCAGCCGCCGAGCAGTACCCCCCAGTCGGAATCGGTGGCCGTGATGAGGGAGCCACCCATGCTCGAGGAAGTAGCGCCGGCAGCCACGCCGACCGTGAGTTGCGCCTGAACGGGAGCCGCCCAGAGAAGTCCCACCAGTGCCACCGCGAACGTCGATACTCCGATGCGTCTCACTATGATCTCCTTCCGGTCACTCAGTGGACCGAGGACTCTTTCGTTTCATCCACTCGAACACGGTCCGGCAGTCCCGACAATAGTACTGACTCACAGACAGGGCGCTCCCGAAGGCGGAGAACTGCTCTGTCTCCGATCCGAGACAGAACGGGCACTGCACCGCATCGGGCATGGCGTCGCTGTGAAGCGGCGAACCGAGCGATCGGCGTGCGGCAGAGTCGGCCATCGGTCAGTCCATCAACATGGTGCGGTTCTTGTCCCCACGGACCCCGGCCAGGGTCTCGGCGTTGAGGATTCCTGCCCCCG
>JAUVPT010000236.1 GCA_030598525.1 Gemmatimonadota bacterium | reverse complement strand
CCCTCACGCTCGACTTCCCCTGGGGCGCCCGCGACGCCGGAAAGTGGGAAGTGGTCCTGCTGCTTGGGATCCTGGCCATCATCGGAGGCTGGCAGTTCTTCAGTCTTAACAGCAAGGCGGCCCGCGCCGCTTTCAACCAGTCTCCGGCACAGGAAACGACCGAAGATGAGTGAGCTGTCGAAGACGCCCGAGCCCCCCTACTACGCCGTGATCTTCACATCGCGCCGTGCCCCCGAGCACGAGGGCTACGGTGAGATGGCCGACAGGATGGTGCAGCTGGCAGACGGACAGCCCGGCTTCCTGGGCATCGAATCGGTGCGCGAAGGTGCGATCGGAATCACGGTTTCGTACTGGGATTCGGTGGAGGCAATCGACTGCTGGAGGAAGCACGTCGAGCACCGCGAAGCTCAGCGCCGCGGTCGGACGGAATGGTATGACGAGTACGCCGTCCGGATAGCGCGGGTCGAACGGGCGCGATCGTTCGACCGGGAAGAGGAGTGAAGGTAGCTTACGCCGTTCCATCGTACTCACTGACTCAAGCAGGCGATCCCTGGAAAATCAGCGTCACATAGGGCTGTTCGGCGCGACGTCGCTGGGCCTCGGTGCGATCGTGGGAGGCGGAATCCTGGCCCTGGCCGGGGTAGCGTTCGCGACGGCGGGCCCCGCCGCGATCATTGCTTTTGCCTTCAACGGGGTGATCGCCTATCTCACCGCCGCGAGCTTCGCGGATCTGGCCCGCCGTTTTCCCGAGTCCGGGGGCGTCTACACGTACGCCAAGAAGGTCCTCAACATCGAAGTCGCGTTCCTGGTTGGCTGGGTGGTGTGGTACGCGTCGATCGTGGCTGGAGTACTGTACGCGTTGGGATTTGGAGCGTTCGCTGCGGAAGGATTGGCAAGGGCTCTCCCGTTGATAGGCGTGTCCGCTGAGTGGGCCCGGGGTCCTGCGCTGCGGGTGGGTCTCACGCTCGGCTCGATCGCGCTGTACACGGCGATCCTGGCCCGGCGCTCCGGCGGCGGAGGCGACGCGGCGACGATCGGCAAGATCGTCGTGTTTACCGTCCTCATCGGGGCCGGCATCGTAGCATGGGTCGGCCAGTCGCCAACGGAGTTGCTCGGTCGTCTCGACCCGTTCACCCCGGAAGGGACTCTCGGCGTAGTCGCGGCGATGGGATACACGTTCATTGCCTTGCAGGGGCCCGACCTGATTCCGACGGTAGGCGGCGAGGTTAAGGATCCCGGCCGCAACATAGCGCTCGGCATGTATCTGTCGCTCGGAATCGCTCTCGCGATCTACCTTCCGCTGCTGTTCCTGATGGCGACGGTGGGAGCGCCGCCAGGAGGAATCCAGGCTGCGGCAGTCGCCAATCCCGAGAGCATGGTTGCCATTTCTGCCGAGCTGTACATGGGACCCAGCGGATACTGGCTGGTGATCGGCGCGGGCGTACTCTCGATGCTGTCGGCGCTGAGCGCCAACGTCATGGCCGCCTCCCGCCTGGCCTTCACTATGGCACGGGACCGAACTCTGCCTCGCCGCCTCGGCCACGTGCGCGGGCCGACCGGCACGCCAGTCGTGGCCGTCGTCGTTTCGGGTATCATGATGGCGGCGGTCGCGGTTGCGATCGGGGATGTAGCCGCGGCTGGGGCCGCAGCGAGCCTCATCTTCCTGATCTCGTTCGCCCTGGTGCACTGGACTGCGGTCCTGGCCAGGAGTCGTTCGGGCCAGTCGGGCGTGCCGGTCGTTGCGATAACCGGTGGAATCCTGTGTCTCGGACTCGCGACTTTCCAGGCGTTCGTAATCCCGGATGCCGGGACCGTAATCGTGCTGTGGCTGGCCATCGGCGCTGTGCTCTACCTGGCCGTGTTCGCCTCCGGCGCCAGTTTGGCCGACGCGTCTGCCGAGGCGCGCGATCCGGATCTCGCGCGGCTCCGCGGAAGGAGCCCCCTCGTGCTCGTGCCGATCGCCAACCCGGCAAGGGCCGCGAGCCTGGTGGATGTCGCCGCCACGTTGCGCACGCCGGGAACGGGTCGCGTACTCCTGCTCTCGGTGGTGCGTCCGGAGTCGGGCGGATCAGAGAGGGATCACCCCGCCTTGAGAGACGCCGAGGCCGTGCTCGGAGAGTCGCTGCAAAGAAGCTTTGAGAGCTCCCTGGTCCCGGAGACGTTGTTCACGATCGCTTCCGACGTATGGCGTGAAATCGCACGGGTTGCCCGAGTACAGAGGTGTGAGACCGTGCTCGTCGGCCTGCCGGACCTGGCGGAACCAGGCGTGGAAGCGAGCCTGGAGAACTTGCTTGCCGGTCTGGACTCCGACGTGGTCATCGTCCGGGCACCCCGGGGCTGGAGGATAAACGACGCCCGCAGGGTCCTGGTCCCGATCGGTGGACGACGTGAGCACAGTCATCTCCGGGCTCGTCTCCTCTCCAGTCTCTCCAGGTCGGGCGAACGGTCTCTCACCTTCCTGCACGCTGTCCCGACGGCGACTTCCGCTGACGAGCGTCGTCACGGGGAACGGGAAGTTCGATCTCTGGCTCGCGACGAGGCGGCCGGGCCGTACGAGGTGCAGGTCGAGACCACGGACGATGCGACGGCGGCGATCATCCCCCGAGCTGCCGAGGCGGACCTGGTGATCATGGGCATGCAGCGTAGAGAGCTCGGCCATCGCCCGCTCGGGGTTCTCGCTCTGGCGATCGCCCAGAGGACCGACGTGCCGCTCGTGCTGATCAGTCGCCGGCCGGCGCGGTCGCTGGCCGGCCTGGCCACCCCTCACTTCCGGTTGCCTTGAGCCACCGGGCCGCGGGACCGGAGATCTCGACGTGACCGGATCGGCCGTTCTGATCAGCCTCGCCCTCGTATTCTATTCCCTGGGAGTATGGGCGGAGCGCATCGCCCGCTACCTGAAGCCCTGGCACGTCGCCGCATTCTGGACCGGGTTTGCCTTCGACATCGCAGGCACCTGGACCATGCATCGCCTCGCCACCGGCCCGTTCGACATCCTCGCGTCACACACGCTCACCGGCCAGGTCGCACTGTGGCTGATGCTGATTCACGCCATCTGGGCAACCCGTGTCGTCCGCTCGGGGACCGAGCAGGCCAGGGAGGGCTTCCACCGCTACAGCGTCATCGTGTGGCTGATCTGGCTGATTCCCTACTTCGGCGGGATGTACATGGGGATGAAGGGCTCGGACGCGACCGCCGGAGCCGCTCATCCCAACGTGCTGTTCATCGCCGTCGACGACCTCCGACCCGAGCTCGGGGCGTACGGAAACACGCACATCCGGACGCCCCACATCGACCGTCTCGCCGAAGGAGGCGTCACGTTTCTGCAGGCTCACGTGCAGCAGGCGGTGTGCAATCCGTCGCGTGCCAGCCTGATGACTGGCCTTCGCCCCGACTCTCTTCGCGTGTGGGACCTGCAGACCGACTTTCGGCGTACGGTGCCGGACGTGCTGACCCTGCCCCAGCACTTCATGCGGCACGGATACCACGCTGTGGCCATCGGGAAGATCTACCACAACGTGATTCCGGACCCCCTCTCCTGGAGCGAGCCGAAGCTCCATATCGATGGCTATCCCTTCGATCCCGACGCCGTGTACCGGCATCCCGACAACGTCGCGATCCAGGAGGCACGGAAGGCCTCGATTATCGAGGCCGGCGAGGAGGCGCGATACATCGATCAATACGGGGAGTGGTACCTCAAGGCGGCGTCCACGGAAGCTGTAGAGGGCGCGGACGCTCTCTACTACGACGGCGCGCAGACCGACGTGGCGGTCGAGAAGCTGGCTGAGCTGGCACAGAGTGCTCAGCCGTTCTTCTTCGCGATCGGCTACTACCGTCCGCACCT
>JAUVPT010000290.1 GCA_030598525.1 Gemmatimonadota bacterium | reverse complement strand
CGGCAGACATCGAGTTCAGTCTCGATATGTGGAACCGGTCCGACGATCCCGATGCCGAGCTGGAGCTGCCTTACGTGCTTGAGGTGCTAGACGATCACACGTTCTCGATTACGTACGAGAATGTAGGCACGCGAGATTACTTCCACTCGGACGTCATCTGCTTTCCAAAGCATCACCTCGAAGCGCTCGACCCTGACGGTGTCTTCGACTGGGAGTTCTGGAAGCAGCCCGTGGGGAACGGTCCGTTCCGATACGTGCGTCACATTCCCGGCGTGATGACCGAGCTGGAGGCGGATCCTGACTACTTCCTGGAAGGTCCCCGGGTGGAGAAGCTCACGTTGCGATACGGTGGAATAGCGACCGTGGAGCTCCTGGCCGGCAACGTGGACATGCACATCTGGGCGTCGCCGATGGACCAGCTCACCCTGGAGTCCGATCCGCGGTTCGACGTCTCCGCGAAGCTCAGGCCGGCCGATGTCCTGTACTGGAACGTCAGCCACGACCTGCTCTCGGACGTGCGCGTGCGACGCGCCCTCACGCTGGCGATCGATCGCCGGGAGCTGGCCCGAGCCACGGGCGCACCTGACGAGGTGCCGATCGTGGACGGTCCCGCGGACTTCGATGACCTGGACGGATATCCCGCGCCGCTGCCGTTCGATCCTTCTGAGGCGCGCCGGCTGCTGGCGGAAGCAGGCTGGAGGGATACCGATAGCGACAGAGTCCTGGATCGAGACGGCCAGGAATTCCGGTTCACCATGCTCACACACCACGAACGCCAGACGGCGGCGGCGGTGGTGATCCAGCAGCACCTGCGGCAGGTGGGTGTGGAGGTGGAGGTACAGATGCTTGACCGCGCCATCGTGAAGGGTCGTGTCATGAAGGGAGAGTTCGAAGCCGCGATCTCGTTCGGAAGGTACCTGCAGATGAACGTGTTCGGATCCCAGATGGCCGAAGATGTCCTGGAGCACGGTATCGAGTCCCCGATCGGTTACCACGACCCGGAGCTCTTTCTGGCCTGGGATGCGGCGAGCACGGACTTCGCCCCGGGCGCGTGGAAGCGCCTGAACGTGAGAACCTGGGAGATCCTGCAGCGCGACATCCCCGTTACATTTCTCATTCCGGACGTGGAGATCGTGGTTTTCGATAGGAAGATCAGGGGCGTCAATCCGTTTCGCGGGATGCATTGGCTCGAACAGCTGTGGATCGAGGAGGAGGAATGATGGGTGATCTGGGGTTGTCTGCAGCCGTCTCCCGTCGTCTCTGCTCGTCGTGGGTGGCCGCCGCGCTTTCTCTTGGACTCCTGGCCTGCGCCGGCACGGAGCGCGACCGCCTCGACGACCAGTCGACCATGACGATCCTGTTCCCGGGTTGGGACGAACGGTCGCTCATCCCGGCCTGGAATCTCCAGCCAAAGTATCTGCTCTTCCGGACGCTCGTCGAACCGGATGCCAACGGCGAGCTAGTCGGTGTACTCGCCCGGAGTTGGGAGCACTCCGAGGACCAACTGACATGGACGTATCACCTGCGGAGCGACGTACGGTGGCACGACGGTGAGCCGTTTACCGCGCACGACATTGCGTTCACGGTGGAGTTGCTGAGCCACCCGGAGGTTCTGCGAGCGGCTCCCGGCAGCCGCACCGTTTCGGTGGTGGACGACAGCACGGTCATCATTACGTACGGTTCGTATAGGGCCCGGGTCTTTGGGCATTTCTTCAACGTCTACCTGCCCCGGCATCTCCTCCAGCACCTCGACCCAGCCGAGTTTGGAAAGTGGGATTGGAAGGCGGAATTCTGGCCTCCGGTCGGGTACGGACCCTTCCGGTACGTGCGCGACGTGCCCCGGACCATGGTCGAGCTGGAGGCCAACCCGGCCTGGTTTGCGGGTCGACCCAGGGTGGACCGTATCATTATCAAGTTCGGTGGCGATCCGGTGATCGAGTTCGAGGCCGGTAACGTGGACGTCTCGGCATCTCTCGACCCGAGGATGGCTCTGAAGCTCGCGGCACGCCCCGGTCTGGAGTACTGCCTCGGTCCCCTCTGGTTTCCGTCGGCCATCTATTGGAACCATGGACACTTCGCGTTGTCGGATGTGCGTGTCCGACGGGCACTCGCCCTCGCCATCGACCGCAGGGAGTTGGCCGACGTCCGAGGCTACCCGGGCGATATTGCGCTGCCGGACGTCATGCTCACTCCTGACCAACGAAGCGCCTTTCAGGTGGACATACGGTCCGACGATTGGGAATGGCCGGAGGACGTGCCGACACCGCTTCCGCACGATGTGGCAGCAGCGGCCTCGCTTTTGGATGAGGCGGGGTGGCATGACGGAGACGGAGACGGTGTGCGCGAGAAGGGCGATGCGAAATTGCGGTTCGACCTTCTCACGAACGTTGCTAGAGTGACAGAATCTGTGGTTTTGCAGGAACAGTTCCGCAGAGTCGGCGCGCAAGTCGAGATTCAGACTATCGACCGATCCGTGGGGCGTCTCCGGTTCAAGGCAGGGGATTTCGACGCGGCCTTGAGTGGGATTGCGCCTCGCCCGTACGGGGGTCCGATGTTCGAGGCCCTGGCAGGAGACCCGGCGGGGAATCCGGAACGGGCGATCGGGTACTTCAACGCGCGGCTTGACAGCCTCGTTGCGGCGGAGAAGGACTGGAACGGCGATCTGCAAGAGGAGAGCTGGCGACAGCTGCAGTCGATCATTAGCGAAGACGTCGCCGTGACGTTCCTGCTCCCCGAGCTGCGGGCGACCGTGTTTCGGCGTCGCGTTCGGGGACTGTCGGAGAACGGCTGCAGGCTGTGGGGTGCCGAAAGGCTGTGGATCGAGGAGGAGGAATGACCGTTCGCTCATCGTCAGAGGAAGCCACTGGGAAGCAGACGAAAGGAAGTGCCTTGAAGCCAGAGCCATCCATTCCGATCTCAAGACGGACGTTCGTGCAGCGAAGCGTGCTGGCCGCGGCCGCGATGGGTCTACCGTTCGATCCGTGCGGACTCGCCGCCGCGCCGAGTGACGTTGTTCGAACGTACGGCAGACGCCGTGGGGAGCCGCGGAAGGTGATCATCGTCGGAGCCGGTCTGGCAGGCCTGGCCGCCGCGTACGAGCTGACCGAAGCCGGTGACGACGTGACGGTGCTGGAGGCCCGCGATCGGGCCGGCGGCCGCGTCCACACACTCCGCGAACCCTTCGCGGATGGTCTCTACGCTGAGGCCGGCGCCATGTTCGCGGGCGGGCTGTGTGTTCACTACGGAGAGCTGCTGGGCGTCGAGTTCTTCCGACCCGAGCGGACCGATCTCGCCGACCTCCGTATTCTGAACGAACAGCG
>JAUVPT010000218.1 GCA_030598525.1 Gemmatimonadota bacterium | reverse complement strand
TCGGACATCGCCGGGAGGTACGGCGGAGAGGAGTTCCTCGCCATCCTGCCGAGCGCGGACATGGAGGGGGCACGTCAATATGCGGATCGGGTTCGCGAGGCCCTGGCGCATCACGAACTCCCGAGCGGCACGCGAATCACCGTCAGTGCAGGCGTTGCCGTCTCCGGACCGACGATGGGCGATGCCTCCGAGTTGGTGAGAGCCGCAGATGCGGCCCTCTACCAGGCGAAAGCCGCCGGGGGCAATCGAGTAGATCCGGCAGCGACGCGGCCGGAGGGCCCCGCCACCGCGGACATCGGATAGCCACCTCTCCATGACCCCTCTCATTCAGGAGCCGATGGCCGTTTTCGGCTATCTGGCCGCCGTGTTCGCTGCGATCTTCTGGATCAGCGAATTCCCTTCCCTCCAGAAGTTGTTCCGAATCACGCCGGCTGTGATCTACTGCTACTTCATTCCCACGCTGTCGACCACGGTGGGCATCATTCCCATGGCCTCACCCGTCTATGAATGGATGACGCGCTATCTTCTGCCGGTAGCGCTTCTCCTGCTGATGATCACCGTGGACCTGAAGAGCATCCTCAAGCTCGGACGAACCGCGCTGATCATGGTCGCGGCGGGCTCCATCGGAATCATGATCGGTGCACAGATTGCCTACCTCGCCTTCGCCCAATGGCTTCCGCCGGAGGGGTGGAAGGGTCTGGCGGCTCTGACCGGGAGTTGGATCGGCGGTACCGCCAACATGGTGGCGATCGCCGAGAGCGTGGGTACGCCGGATGCCATCATGGGCCCCATCATCGTGGTGGATACAGTCGTGGGGTATGGCTGGATGGGAGTGCTCCTGTTCCTCAGCGCCTGGCAAGCTCTGTTCGACCGGCGACTGAAAGCCGACACCTCGGCCCTGGCAGAAACGAACAAGCTCCTTGCCGACCTCGATACGCACCGCCGGCCCACCCAACTGCGGGATATCGCGATCATCCTCGGACTGGGGTTCGCCGGAGCCATACTCGCGGTCCAACTCGGCGCGGCCCTCCCGGTGCTCGGAGACCCGACGATCATCAGTCACACCACGTGGGCCGTGCTGATCGTTGTCACCGGAGGGCTGCTCTTGAGCTTCACGCCAGTCCGCAATCTCGAGGAGGCGGGCGCATCCAAGCTCGGCTACGCAGCCCTGTACCTGTTGCTCACGGCGATCGGAGCCCAGGGCAACCTCATGGAGGTACTTTCAGCCCCTGCCTTCTTCTTCGCGGGAGTCCTGGTCATCACGATCCACGTGGCCGTGATGCTGGCGGTGGCGAAGGTCATCAAGGCCCCGTTCTTCTTCGTGGCCACGGGCAGCGTGGCCAACATCGGCGGTGCGGGAACTGCCCCGATCGTGGCCAGCGTCTACCACCCTGCCATGGCCCCGGTGGGACTGCTGATGGCCGTGGTGGGGTACATCCTGGGAATCTACGGCGCCCTCGGTGCCGCCTGGATGCTCGGGGCGCTGGCCGGCTAGGCCACGGCTGACTCCGACATTTCGTCCGCCCGGAGGGCCGCCTGACCGTTCGCCCGGAAGTGTCGCCGCAGGAAACTCACCAGGTCGTCCAGCAGCGAGTGCATCACCGGTAGAAGGATGAGGGTCAGGAACGTGGCAAACGTCAGTCCCGCGATCACCGCGATCGCCATCGGGCCCCACCACGCGGCCTGTGCGCCTCCCCAGAAGATGTTCGGGTTCAGCGTCCGGTAGAACCGGTTGAAATCGATGTTGAGTCCGATCGCCAGCGGGATGAGCCCCATCACGGTGGTGATGGCCGTCAGGATCACCGGACGAAAACGGGTGACGCCGCCCATGACCAGGGACTCGTGCTCGCCCAGGCCGTCGCGGTCGCGAAGCACGTGGATGTAGTCGATCAGCACGATCGCGTTGTTGACCACGATTCCGGCAAGGCTGATCACTCCGACTCCGCTCATGATGACGCCAAACGGCATCCGGAAGATGAGCAGGCCGATCAACACTCCGATCGTCGAGAGCAAGACCGTGCTCAGAATGAGCCCGGGTTTCAGAATCGAGTCGAACTGCGAGATCAGTATGAACGCGATCAGGAACATGGCCCACAGAAATGCGTTGAGCAGGAACTCCTGCGATTCCTGTTGTTCCTGCTGCTGGCCCGTGTAGCTCAGGCGATAGCCGGTGGGCAGCTGCGTCCGGAAATCCTCGAGCGTCGCCTGCACTTCGGCCAGCACCGCGTTCGCGTTGTAGCCGGCGCGAACTTGCGAGGAGACGGTTACCACCCGATCCATGTCCTTGCGGTTGATCCCGCTGAATCCCTCCTCCACCCGCCACGTGGCTATGGCGGGAAGCGGCACGGGGTCACCCTCGTCGCTCTCGACCGTAAGTTCACTCAGCGAGGAGAGGTCGGACCGGTACTGCTCGGCGAGACGAACGACGATGTCGTACTCCTCCTCGCCATCCCGGAACTCGGAAGCCTCGGTGCCGTTGATCGCGCTTCGAACCGTGCTGCCGATGTCGAGCGTCGTAACGCCGAACAGGGCGGCCTTCTCCCTGTCCACCTCGACCCTGAGCTCGGGCCTGGCATCGTCGAGGTCGCTCTCCAGTCCCTCGAGTTTCGGAGCGACATCCTCGTTCGAAAGGAGCGCGACCATCTGGTCCCCGAGATCCTTCAGGGTCTCGAAGTCTTCGCCGATGATCTCGATGTTGATCGGACGACCGGTGGGCGGTCCCATGTCCGGCTTGTCCACCGTGATCGTGGCGCCCGCCACGTCAACTCCGATGCCCGATCGCATGACTTCGAGAGTCTCGTTCGTGTCGCGCTCGCGCAGCTCGAAATCCACGAAACTGACGGCCACAGTCGCGTATTGCGAACCCGTCTGGCTCCCGAAGTCGGCGATCTTCGAGCCGGTCGTTGCCACCACGGACTCATAATCCACGCGGCCGCCGATCCCCCCGAGCTCGGTCTCGATCCGCTGCACGATCGCGTCCGTGACCTCGGCGCGTGTGCCCACCGGTGTCTCCACCTGCACCCAAATGTCGTCGGGAGCGATGTCCTCCGGGAAGAACTCGATCCCGGGATTGAACGCGGCGAACAGGGCGAGAACCCCGACGAACAGGACCGCGGTCTGCCCCATGACGAGAACGCGGTGCCCGAGCGCCCAGCGCAGACGCCCTTCGTAGAAATGCAGAGTCGCGGGCAGGGCCCTCTCTCGCACCCAGTGTCCCGCCGGATCGAGCACGAACCGGTTGAGGAGGATGAGCCCGACGACCGTCGCCGCGAGCAGCACCGTGGTGAGTGGGCGTCCGCCCGCCACGAAGAACGCCGCCAGGCCCGCCGCCACCCAGGCGCCGATCTTGAACTCGCGTGTCAGGTGAGGCCGGGGCTCGTCCTCCATTCGCATGAACAGGGAGCACAGCGTCGGATTGATCACCAGGCCCACCAGCAGCGACGCCGAGAGCGTGATCATGAGCGTCTTGGGCAGATAGCTCATGAACTCGCCCGTGATCCCGGGCCAGAACGCCATCGGCGCGAAGGCCGCGAGCGTGGTCGCGGTCGCGGCGATCACGGGCATCGCCACTTCGGCGGTCGCGAGCTTGGAGGCTGTCTTCCTGTCAAAGCCCTCCTCGCGGAAGCGGTAGATATTCTCGACCACCACGATCGCGTTGTCCACGAGCATGCCCAGCGCGAGGATGAGCGAGAACAGGACGACCATGTTCATCGTGAAGCCGAGGATCTGCATCACGCTGAACGAGAGGAACATCGACAGCGGAATGGCAACGCCCACGAACGAGGCGTTCCGCACCCCGAGGACGAACAGCAGAACGGATACGACTAGGATCAGGCCGGAGATGATGTTGTTCTCGAGGTTGCTGACCATTCTGCGAACGTACTTGGCCGAATCCGACGTGATGCTGACGTGCGTGGTGGTCGGGAATGCATCCTCCATCTACGCGATGACCGCCCGGACCGCATCCGAGGTCTCGATGATGTTCTCGCCCGTACGCTTGCTGACGCTCAGCGTGACGACCGAGTTTCC
>JAUVPT010000199.1 GCA_030598525.1 Gemmatimonadota bacterium | reverse complement strand
TGGCCGACCTGGATCCGGCGACCCTGCAGCGCGTGATGTCGATGGGAGGGGACGACCGGGCGCGGCGCCAGTTCCTACTCGACGCGGTGAAAGGGGTCGGAGCGGATGCCGTGCTGACCCTGATACGTGCCGCCTCGGAAGACAGCTCGAGTGATATCTCCCGTTGGATGCTCCGACTGCTGACCAAGATGGCGGCCCATACGGACGAGGGTGCGGGCACGCGTCCCATGCAGTCGCGGGCCCGTCACGCGCTTCGCGATCAGGTCACCACCCTCCTGGCGGATTGGGACCTCGACAACCCGAATCCGGAAGAGTACGAGACGGCCCTCGGGCGACTGGCCATGAACTCTCTCGGCTCCGGAGGCGGCTCGGACATGCGGGCGGGCCTAGAGCCCGATCGCCTGGCTCAGATGAGCCTCGAGACGGAAATGGACGGGGAGATCCTCGCCCAGGCCGTGGATCAGCTGGTGAACACAGGCCGGACCCGCGAGCTGGTGCAGTGGATCGACCAGGCGCCCGGCGCCGGGGCCGCCAATCCGGCGACCCTCCACGTATGGGACAGGCTGGCGGAACCGGCCGTGGTGCGGCGCCTGGTGGAAGAGGAGGAGCCTGACTACGACTGCCTCGACCGAGTGCTCCCCCTGGCCGGTCTCGACGCGGCCGAGCCCCTGCTGGACAGGCTCGCCACGGCTGACAGCATCTCGCTTCGCCGTGGCATGTTTGACCGCATTACCGCTCTCGGACCGGAAGCCGGACCGCTGGCAGCCGAGCGACTGAAGGACCCTGAGACCACGCCGTGGTTCGTGCTGCGGAATATCCTCGCCTTGATGGGAGCGCTCCCGCGGTGGCCCGATGACTTCGATCCGGCCCTTTTCCGGTCGCATGAGAACGAGAAGGTCCGGTTCGAGGCGCTCAGGCTCAGCATGCGGCTGTCGCACCAGAGACCGGAGGCCATTCTCGAGGCCCTGCGCGAGGGAAATGGCCGTATCCAGGCCCTCGGTGTGGTGGAGGCGGAAGCGGGCGCGCCGCCGGAGGCCGAGCCTCTCTTGCGCGTCGCGGCGCTCGATCCCAACGAAGATGCAGAGGTACGCCTGCCGGCGATTCGGGCGCTGGGCAGGTTTCGGACCGACACGGCTCGCGACGCCCTGATCCAGGTCCTCGACGTCAAACGGAAGCTCCTCGGCGGTAGTGAGATCGAGGCCTCGCCGGAGAAGCTGACGGCACTTCGCACGCTGGTCACCTGGTGGCCGAGCGATGGCACGGTCCGGCGGATCACCGAGATCGCCACCGATTCGGCGAACGCGGAGCTGATGGAGGCCGTCGACGGGCGCCTGGCAGCCGAATCGAGGGTCCCGTGACCGACGCGGCAGTATTCCTGACGGCGCTCGGGCGCCAGCTCTCCGTGATGTCCCTGTACGGACCGGGACATAATGCGCGCACAGAGGGGATGGACAAGATCACCAACGAGCTGACCATGCTGCTTCGGGGGAACGCGTTCCCGGCGTTCACCTTCCTCGACGGTGACGTGGTGTACGAGGGTCATGTGCTGAACGAGCTCCGACACTGGGAGTGGTCGCTCAAGCTGGGAGATGTAGGGATCGAGCGACTCGAGGTCGGACCCGGCACCACGCGTGACGCCCTGGAAGGCTTCCTGGAGGAGGCGCATGCCCGGATGTCGCTCGAGGGCGAGGGCGCCTCGTTCCAGGAAATGGACGGTCAAACGGCGATTCGCTTCGGGGGGGTCACCCTGGACCCGGACGAGGCGGATGTGGAGGAAGAGTCTCACCACGACCCGCTCGCTCTCAGCCTCGAAGATGAGGCGGAGGTCATCCAGTGGCTGCACGGTGAGGTCGATCTGCACGGCGTGGTGCCGGCCGACGAGGCGGCGGCCGTCGTGAAGCTGTTGTCGGTGGCCATGCACTCCGAGCACGACGTGGTCGTTCCCCTGGTGCAGCTCAAGGCCGTGGATCAGTACACGACCACGCATTCGATCAACGTTTCGTGCCTCTCGATGGCTCTCGCCGAGCACCTCAACTTCGTCTCGACCGACGTCAGGTCGATCGGCGAGGCCGCGCTCCTGCACGATGTGGGCAAGACGAAGGTCCCTCTCGAGGTTCTCAACAAGAAGGGCAAGCTGACGGACTCGGAGTGGGTGTTGATCCAGGGGCACACGGTCGAGGGCGCGAAGATCCTGCTGGCTTCGGGAGCGAGCATGGCACTCCCGGCGACGGTCGCCTACGAGCACCACCTCAGCTTGAACGGCGAGGGGTACCCGGAGCTGACGTTCAAGCGGCAGACCCACGAGGTCAGCCGCCTGATCCAGGTATGCGACGTGTATGACGCTCTGCGCACGCGCCGTCCGTTCCGACCTCCCTGGCCCGCGACCCGGACGGTCAAGTTCCTCGAGGAGAAGGCCGGAACGCACCTCGATCCAGAGTACGTCTCGGCTTTCATCCAGATGATCGGCAATTGGGAGCCGCGCCAGGTGGATCTGGAATCCGAGCAGGACGAGGCGGCTGCCTGATCCGGACATCCACGGTCGCGAGACTGAGCCGGGACGAACGCAACATTTTGTTGATTGGCGGTGTCTACTGGTATTGAGAAGCGGATACAGTTGCCCCCCCGGGCAATGCACCAGGCCGCAGGGCGGCGGGGAGAGACGGGCGGATGACAGGGACGATGGGACGGGTGGTGAGGCGGGCCACGGTGTGCGTCGGTTTGACTCTGACGACTGCGGGCGGAGTTCTCGCTCAGACTTCCACCAACACAGGTAGTTCCTCGGACCGCTCGAGCCCGCCGAAGCAGGCGCTCGCCGTAGGCATCGATTCCGACCTCATCACGATCGACGGGCGGCTGGACGACGCGGCATGGCGCGAGGCCCACTTCTTCGCCGACTTCCTGCAGAAGGAGCCCGAGCAGGGAGCAGCCCCGACCGAGCGCACGGAAATCGCTTTCGTGTACGACGGCGGAGCTCTGTACATCGGGGCGAGGATGTTGCACCAGGACCCATCGAACATCGCCGAGGTGATGACACGCCGTGACGAGATGGGGAACGTCGAGACCCTGGCCGTTTCGCTCGACACCTACCTGGACCGGCGTACCTCCTACAGCTTCGCCGTGACCGCGGCGGGCGTACGGATCGATTGGTACAACCCGGCGGACACCGAGCATCGGCGTGATTTCACCTACAATCCGATTTGGGAAGCGCGCGTCCAGAAGGACTCCCTGGGATGGACGGCCGAGATGCGCATCCCCTTCTCACAGCTCCGGTTCAACGAGACCGGCCAGTGGGGGATCAACGTCAACCGGTGGATCCCCACCAAGGACGAAGACCTGTACTGGGTTTCCATCCCCCGGGACGAGGCCGGGTGGGCTTCCCGCTTCGGGGACCTGACGGGCATCGAAGACGTCCAGTCGAGCAGCCGCAAGGAATTCATGCCCTACGTGGCCTCAGACACGCGCGTGTCCAGCCGGGAACTCGTGAATGAAGACGATCCGTTCGGGGCGCAGACGCAGTTCAACGGCCGGATCGGCGCCGACTTCAAGATGGGGCTCGGTTCGAGCCTGACCCTCGACGCGACGGTGAATCCTGACTTCGGCCAGGTGGAAGCCGACCCGGCCGTGGTGAACCTCTCGGCGTTCGAGGTCACGTTCGACGAGCGCCGGCCCTTCTTCGTGGAAGGAGCCCAGATGCTGGGCGGGGGCGAGGGTGGCCGCATGGGTCCTCAGTTCTACTACTCCCGCCGCATCGGTGCATCGCCGCACGGCTGGCCCGACGCCCAGTTCGTGGATCGGCCTGACGCGACGACGATCCTTGGTGCCACCAAGGTCACGGGACGCCTGTCCAACGGTCTGTCCGTCGGAGCTCTCGGAGCGTTGACCTCCGCCGAGCACGCGCGCACCTACGACAGCGGCCTTGACCGGTTCGACGACGTCTCGGTGGAGCCGCTGGCCGGCTGGGGCGTACTTCGGCTCCAGCAGGAGGTCGGAGGATCGGGATCGACGGTCGGAGTGACCGCCACGGGAGTCAAGCGCCAGTTCGGGTCCGTCACGGATCCGCTCCGGTACGAGATGAACGAACAGGCCTTCACGGGCGGCGGGGACTTCCTCCTCAAGCTGAACGGAAACCGATACGAGCTCAGCGGCCACCTCGGCCTCAGCTACGTGGGCGGAGACTCGGCCGCGATCGCCAACGTCCAGACGGCGAGCGCGCACTACTTCCAGCGCCCCGACCAGAACCACGTGACCTTCGACCCGGGCCGCACGTCCCTGTTCGGGACCTCCCTGTCCGTACAGGCTCGGAAGATCGAGGGTGAGCACTGGCTGTGGAACGTCGGGGTGTGGGGCGATTCGCCGAACTTCGAACTGAACGACGTGGGCGTG
>JAUVPT010000051.1 GCA_030598525.1 Gemmatimonadota bacterium | reverse complement strand
TTTACCGCGAGACCGTCGTGCGCTACAAGTGTGGGCATGATACTGAACGGCGCGTTTGCTCGATTTGGCGGTTTTACACCGTTTACCCGGCGGAATCCGGGCGGGAGATCGCGCACCTGAGACAGGCTGAAGACCGAATGCGCACGACCCGCTCGACAGATCGAGCGGGTTTTTTTGTGTCCCCGTGGTGTGGAGGACTGATGTCGGAGCACCTGGAAGAGGTCAGGAAGCAGCTGGACACCGTGGACCGCCGGATCGTCGAGTCGCTCGCGGAGCGCCTCGAGCTGGTCAGCAAGGTCGCGGAGGCCAAGGGCGCCGGCGCCCCCAGTCTCAGGGACCGGGAGCGTGAGGAAGAGATCCTCGGTCGGATCACCGAGAGCGCCCGGGCCGTGGGGATCGACGAGTCGTTTCTCGTCCGCCTGTACCGGGAGATCATGGATCATTCCCTTCGGCGTCAGCGAGCCCTGCTCGATGACGAGAGCTCGCCCGATGACTCACCCGATATTCTTGTCGTCGGATACCAGGGTACGGAAGCGGCCTACAGCCACGTTGCTGCCACCCGGCACTTCGGGGCCCTCGGGGGCGACATCGTGTACCGTGGATACGACACGTTCGGACAGATCGGGACCGCCGTGCAGGAAGGCGATATCGATCGCGGGATCGTCCCCGTGGAGAACACGACGGCGGGATCGATCAACGACGTGTACGACCTCCTGGCCGCGTGTGACCTGTCGATCGTGGGCGAGGAGGTGCAGGTGGTGGATCACTGTCTTATGGCTCCCGAAGGGGCATCCCTAGCCGGCGTCCGCACGGTCTACTCGCACCCCCAGGCGCTGCTCCAATGCAGTCAATTCCTGGCCCGACAGGTGCATGCGCGAGCCGAGTCCTATACGGACACGGCGATGGCGGCGCGGAAGGTCAGGGACGACAGAGACCTGTCGCGCGCAGCGATCGCCAGCGAGGAGGCCGCCCGGCTGTATGGCCTGGTCGTTCTCCAACGCGGAATCGCCAACCAGGCGGAGAACTTCACCCGGTTCGTCACTATCGCCCGCGAGCCTCTCACCGAAGCCGCCGGCCCCGGCTCGAAGACCTCGGTCGTATTCTCGGTGCGGCACGAAGGGGGGGCCCTCGCGGCGTGCCTGGATGTGTTCGCCCGGCACGGCCTCAACCTGACGAAGATCGAGTCCCGGCCCCGGCCCAACTCGCCCTGGCAGTACCTGTTCTACCTCGACTTCGAGGGCGACGTGGCCGACGAGAACGTGGTGGACGTGTTCCGCGAACTCGCGGCGCATACCACCTACCTGAAGGTCCTTGGCTCCTATCCGTCCTGGTCACGGGAGGACCGACGGCCGGCGAGACCCCGCAAAGCCGTGCGGCGCAGCGACTCGAGGACGGAGGGCGTGCCGCGAGTCGTGGGAGCAGCTCGGGAGGATACGAAGGACGCGATCGCGGCAGCGTTGGAGAGGAAGCCCTACCGCCTGGCCTCGAGGATCACTCGAACCACGGACACTGAGATCGTGGTCGGACACGTGGTAATCGGTGGCGCCCGTCCTGTCGTCATTGCCGGTCCCTGCTCGGTGGAATCACGCGAACAAGTGTTCGCATGCGCACGGATCGTCAGCGAGCTGGGCGGCGACCTCTTGAGGGGTGGGTGCTTCAAGCCAAGGACCTCGCCGTATTCGTTCCAGGGCATGGGCTACGAGGGGCTCGACCTGCTGGCCGAGGCGGGGCGCGAGTACGGACTCCCGGTCGTCACCGAGGTCCTGCATCCGTCGGACGTGGGGCCGGTGGCGGAGAAGGCCGACGTACTGCAGGTGGGCGCCAGGAACATGCAGAACTTCTCGCTGCTCAAGGAAATCGGCCGCTCGCACCGGGCCGTGGTCCTGAAGCGTGGCATGATGTCGTCCGTGGACGAGTGGCTTTCCGCCGCCGAGTACATTCTCTCGCACGGCAATCAACAGGTGATCCTGTGCGAGCGGGGGATCCGGACGTTCGAGACGGCCACCCGGGCTACCCTCGATCTGACCGTTGTACCGGTGGTACGCGAGCGAAGCCACCTGCCTCTGATCGTGGATCCGTCTCACGCGTGCGGCACGTCGCGCTGGGTACCGGACCTGGCGAAGGCCGCACTGGCGGCAGGCGCCCAAGGAGTGATGATCGAGATCCATCCGGAGCCCGAGCGAGCTCTGTCGGACGGCCCGCAGGCCCTGCGATTCGATGCCTTCACGGACCTGATGGCCGAGGCCGCGATGGCCCGATCCTGATCCAGATCGATGTCAGCCAGCGGGGCGGCAGGCCGTCAGCCGGTGGCCTGTCCCCGGCGACTGCAGGCTCCATGGCGACAGGCACTGCCGTGACCGCAGTCTTGCCCCTGGCAACCGGCGCTGCCCTGATGATGGGCACAGTTCCCGGCACCCGCTCCGTGATGCCCGCGACCATGCTGACATCCCGGACACCCCGTGCCGGACACGGAACCACCTTCCGGTTCCTCCAACCCCGTCACATAGTCGAACAGGCTGCGAGCCTGCTCGTCGGACACGAAGCTGACGGCAATCGGAGGCATGGTGCCTCTGGGGGAGCGAAGCTGTTCGAGGAACGTGTCGAACGAGAGTCCCGTGCCGGCGAGCGTCGGCCCGAAAGCTCCAGCGGCTCCGGCTCCGTGACAGGCGGAACAGCCCGCGGACACGTACAGGTCGGGATCAGGGACCGGGGCCCGTTCGGGCAGCGCCGCCGCGGAAACGAGCAGAGCGCCGGCCACCAGGGCGGCGGTCGAGGAAAGGCGTAACACGAGGTCCTCCGCGTGGCACGGTGATCCGGACCCTGGGGGACGAGCCCGGCCTCAAGAGTCAACGTGCGCTCGGCCCGCGAGGGTGTCAACTTCAGGTCATCCACGCACGACAGGAGGATAAAGCGCCATGCGATCCGCTACGAGCCGACACCCGCTTCGTGCCCTCGGACTGGCCTGGTTTTACATCGCGACCGGAGTGGTTTCCGCCCCGGCGCAGCAGCCTGAACCTTCCCACATGTTGATCCGGCCGGAGCGGGTGTTCGACGCGGCCACCGGTGAGGTCAGGGTCGGATGGGCCGTCCTGGTAGCAGGCGAACGGATCGAATCGGTGGGACCTCTCGAGGCCGTCCGGGCGCCGGCCGACGCACTGGTGGTGGACCTCCCCGGCGCGACGCTGCTTCCTGGACTGATCGACGCCCATTCGCACCTGTTCCTGCACCCGTATGACGAAACCCTGTGGGACGACCAGGTGCTGAAGGAAGCGCGCGCATATCGGACCCTGATGGCCGGAGTTCATGCCGAGCGCACCCTGCTGTCCGGCTTCACGCTCCTGCGGGATCTCGGGTCCGAGGGTGCCGGCTGGGCCGATCTCGCGGTGCGCGACGCGATCGCCGACGGCCTCATCCCGGGGCCGAGAGTCCTGACGGCGACGCTGGCCGTCGCGGCCACCGCCTCCTACGCCCCCGGCCCGCGGGGCTGGGATCCGGACCTGGCTCTCCCGCAAGGAGCACAGATGGTGACGGGCGAGACCGAGATCCGGCGCGCCGTGCGTGAACAGGCCGGACACGGAGCGGATGTGATCAAGGTGTACGCCGACTTTCGCCGCGCCTCCGGAACCGCGCCCACATTTACGCTGAGCGAGCTCGAGGCCCTGGTGGACGAAGCCACGGCCGCCGGTCTTCCGGTATCGGCACACGCCAGCTCGCCCGAAGGGATGCGGAGAGCCGTACTGGCCGGCGCCCGAACGATCGAACACGGGTCCGAGGGAACGGCGGCTGTGTTTCGCCTGATGGCGGAGCGAGGTGTCGTGTTCTACCCGACGCTGGCCGCGGCCGCCGCCTACGACGAGTACTTCAGCGGCCTGGAGAGCGGCTGGGAGCTGGACGCACCGGAGGCTGAGTTGAGTCCGCGGATCCGCCGTTCCCTGCAGGCGGTCCGTGACGCCAGGCAGGCCGGAGTGATCGTCGGGCTCGGCAGCGACGTCGGCGTATTCCCGCATGGCGAGAGCTGGCGAGAACTGGCCTGGCTCGTACGGGCTGGAATGTCGCCTGCCGAGGCGCTGCAGGCCGCCACCGTCGTGAACGCGCGGGCCCTCGGGCTCGAGGGGAAGGTGGGGGAAATCTGGCAGGGAGCGTTCGCGGATCTCGTTGCCGTGGAGGGCGACCCGACCGCCGACGTCGAGGCCGTGCGGCAGGTCGTGTTCGTGATGAAGGGCGGCGTGATCTACGATTCGCCTTGAGTTATCGCCGGGCTGGTCGCCCGCTTGACGCCCGCGGAGGGACCGGTTATCCGTTAGCCCATGATGCGACACGAGATGTCACCGACGACGGCCCTGATCACCTCCTGGTGGTGGCGCTGCGCGCGTCCGGAGGTGGCATCCGCCTGAGCTCGATCGCTCCCAGGTAGACATTCAGCCCACCTTCGGCCGCACGGAGGTGGGTTTTTCGCATCCTGCCTCCGTGTGTCCCCGGGTGACGAGAAGGGGACCATGCAGCATCCGTTCGACATAGCCGCCGACCTCGACACGCCGGTGTCGGCCTTTCTGAAGCTCGCTCCGCTTCGTCCCCGCTTCCTCCTGGAGAGCGTGGAAGGGGGTGAGCGGCTGGGACGATACTCGTTCATCGGTTTCGGGGACGCATTGGAAGTGCGGGTCGGCCACGGCGAGTTCCGGGTCGGCGACACGGTTCGACCGATTCCGGACGATACGAGCGGATTGCTCGACGCCTTCCGGGACGCGCTTTCACAGGTGCGGCGGGCAGAGCCTGAGGTTCCGGACCTGCCGTTCACCGGAGGCCTGGTGGGAGTGACGGGTTTCGAAATGGCCGGCAGGTTCGAGAACCTCGAGGTCCCGGCCGGCGGAAACGGTGACCTGGAGGCGCACTACCTGGCCCCCGGCTCACTGCTCGCATTCGACCACGTGTCCCGCCGGGTGGCCTTGCTCCACTCGGGTGGCGAAGCGGAACGACAGGCCCTGCGCCGCGAAGTCATCGACCTCCTTCGCGGTCCGCTCCCGGCTCGGCCGGTGGGCGCCAACGGACACTCGACCCCCGTTCCCAGCCTCGCCCGGCCCGATTTCCTGGCCGGAGTGGATTGCACGCAGAAACACATCTCGGCCGGCGACGTCTACCAGCTCGTGCTCTCGATCCGGTTCGAGGGCCGTTGCGACATTCCTCCGTTCGAAGTCTACCGGGCGCTACGCCTGCTCAATCCCTCTCCATACATGTATTACCTCGACCTGGGGGAAGTGTCGGTGGTCGGCTCCTCGCCGGAAGCGCTGGTTCGATTGGACGGCCGAGAGGCGCAACTGAGACCGATCGCCGGAACTCGCCCACGCGGAGCCGACTCCGCGGAGGACGACGCGCTGGCCGAGGAGCTGCTGGCTGACCCCAAAGAGAATGCGGAGCACGTGATGTTGGTCGACCTGGCACGCAACGATCTCGGACGCGTGGCCATCCCGGGCACCGTCCGGGTCGATCCGTTCCGTACGATCGAGCGCTACAGCCACGTGATGCACATCGTCAGCGGAACGCGCGGTGTCCTGGCGCCGGAACATGACGCTTTCGACCTGTTCGCCGCGGCTTTCCCGGCCGGGACCGTCGTGGGGGCTCCGAAGATCCGCGCCATGGAGATCATCCGCGAGTTGGAGCCGGTGAGGCGCGGCATCTACGCTGGCACCGCCGGCTATTTCGGAGCCGGGGGATCGATGGACCAGGCGATCGCCATCCGGACGCTGGTCTTCCAGGACGGCGGCTACGCCTACCAGGCGGGAGCCGGAATCGTGTCGGACAGCGTCCCCGAGAGGGAACACCAGGAGATCCTCGCGAAGAGCGCAGCCCTCGAGGCAGCCCTGTCGTTGGCCGAGGAGGGATTGTGAGACGCGTCCTGCTGATCGACAACTACGACTCTTTCACCTACAACCTGGTGCAGGCTCTCGCCGTGCTCTCGGCCGAAGTGACGGTGAAGAGACATGACCGGATCACGGTGGCCGATGCGCTGGCTCTCGACCCCACACACCTGGTCGTCTCGCCGGGACCGGGAAGGCCGGAGGACGCGGGTGTTTCGATGGCCGTCATCGAGGCCATGATGGAGACCACGCCGGTTCTGGGCGTGTGCCTGGGACACCAGGCGCTGGCCGCCGTGTGCGGGGCCAGCGTCGAGTCGGCCCGATCCCTGATGCACGGCAAGGCGTCCACCGTCTATCACGACAGCCGCACGCTGTTCGAGGGGCTGCCGAACCCGATGCGGGCCGGTCGCTATCACTCGCTGGCGGTAACGGAGGAGTCCGTGCCGGACGAACTCGCGGTGTCCGCCTACACCTCGGACGGCGAGATCATGGGACTTCGGCACCGGGTGCTCAGGGCGGAGGGCGTCCAGTTCCACCCGGAGAGCATCCTGACCCCCGAGGGCGATCGCCTTCTCCGCAACTTCCTGGACTTCGACGCGGTCGGAGGTGAGGCGTGAAGGATATCCTCGAGCGGCTCCTCGATGGAGGCCACCTGACCGAGGACGAGGCCGCGGCGCTGCTCACGGCGCTGGCCGAGGACCGGCTGCCCGGCGCAGTGGCCGGCGCGTTCCTCGCCTGTCTGCGTCTCAAGCGGGAGACCCCGGATGAGATCCGGGGGTTTGCCCGCGCCATGCGGGCGCTGGCCCGCCGGCCTGCCCTGCCTGAGGGAATACGAGCCGTCGATATCGTGGGCACGGGCGGTGACGGATCCGGGAGCCTGAACCTGTCGACCGGTTCAGCGCTTCTCGCCGCCGCCAGTGGACTCGCGGTCGTAAAGCACGGCAACCGCTCCGTATCGAGCCGGTGCGGAAGCGCGGACGTGCTCGAGGCGCTGGGTCTCGGACTGCCTCTCGACGAAGCGCGGGCCGGCGAGTGCCTTCGGCAGACCGGCTTCACGTTCCTGTTCGCTCCGCACTACCACCCGGCGATGAAGGCCCTGGTGCCCGTCCGGAAGGCGCTCGGGGTGCGGACGGTATTCAACATTCTCGGGCCCCTGACCAATCCGGCCGAGCCTCCGTTCATGGTGGTCGGCGCGTTCAGTCCGGAGGTGGCCGCCCTGATGGCCGAGGCCCTGTCGGGACTCCCCATCGAGCGTGCGTTCGTCGTGCACGGATCGCCGGGCTGGGACGAGGCGACACCCTGCGGACCGTTCACCCTGTTCGACGTGCGACCCGGAAGCGTCTCAGAGGAAGTGCGCGATCCCGCGGACTACGGCATCGCACGCTGCGAGCCCGGGGACCTTGCAGGAGGAGACGCAGCGGAGAACGCGGCAGCCCTGCGGGAGGCGCTGACCGGAGAGCGCGGCCCACACCGGGATGCCCTGACGCTCGGGGCCGGCCTGGCTCTCGAGGTCGCGGGCGAAGTGGCCACGCTCACCGACGGCATACGGACGGCCGGGGCCACCATCGACAGAGGTGCGGCCGCGACCCTGCTCGGCCAGTTGGCCGGCTTCAGAACCGCCGGCCGTCTCGGGGGCGCACCATTGTCGGACCTCCTGTCGCGCATGGCAGCCTCTTCGGCGGACCGTGCGACGACGGCCCGGGGTCTCGAGCCCCTCGAGGTCCTTCGGGCCCGGGCGCTGGCCTCTCCCGCCCCCCCGGTGCTCGCACTGACGGGCGGCTTCGATCTGATCGCGGAGATCAAGCGGCGGGCCCCGTCCTCGGGTCACCTGAGGGAATCCACCGCCGGGGACGTGGAGAGCCTGGCTGCTGGCTACGCGCGGACCGACGTGGCCGCCCTCTCAGTTCTCACCGAGCCCTCGGAATTCGGCGGAACGCTGGCCGATCTCACGCTCGCTGCGGAGGCCGCCGGGGATGTGCCGGTGATGCGCAAGGACTTCCTGGTGGACAGTTACCAGGTGTACGAGGCACGGTCGGCCGGGGCGGGCGGCGTCCTGCTCATCCTCCGGATCCTCGACAGGGCCACGTTGGACTCGTGCATCCGCGCCGCGGCGGACTGCGGACTCTTCGTTCTCCTGGAGGCCTTCGACGAAGCTGATCTCCAGAGGGCCGGGCCTGCGGCGGAGTTCTGCCGGCGAGAGGGAGTGGCCGTGCTCGTGGGACTCAACTGCCGCGATCTGGCCACCCTGGAGGTGGACTTCGGGCGGTTCGCGCAGCTCGCGGACCGGTTCCCGCCAGGCGTGCCGCGGGTCGCCGAGAGCGGGCTGCTGGGACCCGACCAGGCCAGGGACGTTGCGACGCTCGGCTACGATGCAGCCCTGGTAGGAACCTCGCTCATGCGAGCGGACGATCCAGAGTCCGCCGCCCGGGACATGCTGGCGGCGGGTCGATCGGCTGTCGTGTCCCACGAGTCCGTGTGGGTCAAGATCTGCGGCCTGAATACCGCCGAGTCGGTGCGGGCGGTGCGGGAAGCAGGGGCCGACGCAGCCGGGTTCGTATTCGCCGAGTCACCCCGCCGGGTCTCGCCTGAGCAGGCGGCCGAACTGGCTGCCCTGCTCCCCCCTGATGTCGATAGGGTCGCCGTGTTCCATCATCCGTCCGCGCGTGACATCGCAGAAGTGCTGTCCGTCTTCCCGGCCGACGTCATCCAGTGCGAAGCGACGGAAGAGGCGAGGCGCGCGGCAGCGGCGGCAGGGGCCCGCCTGCTGCCGGTCCTGCACGACGGTCCGAACCTCGACCACCAGGCCGAGGAGGCATGCAGGACGGGGAGTAAGCCGGCCGCGATCTTCGAAGCCGCGGGCAAGGGCGGACGGGGAGTGAAACCGAGCTGGGAGCGCGCCGCACGACTCGCGCAGAGGTTGCCGCTGGTCCTGGCCGGTGGCCTGGCGCCCGGCAACGTCGCCGACGCAATCGCCGCGGTGCGCCCGTTTGGAGTGGACGTCTCGAGTGGCGTGGAAGAAACGAGGGGTCGCAAAGACCCGGTGCGGATTGCCGCGTTCGTGCAGGCGGCGCGGACGGCAGCCGCGGCGCAGCGTCACAGCCAGCCGTACGACCAAACTGAACCAGGGATGGATGGCCGATGAGTGAGATCGAAACGGGCGCCGGGACTCACGGCGTCACACTCGAGGACCTTCTGGCCGGGCGGCTGCCCGACGAACGCGGACGGTTTGGCGAATATGGTGGCCGCTTCGTACCGGAGACCCTGATGCCGGCCCTGGCGCTCCTGGAGGCGGGAGCGCGAGCAGCGATGGCGGACCCTGCGTTCACGGCAGCGTTCGAGGCCGAACTCAAGGATTGGATCGGTCGTCCGACCCCTCTCACACGGGCCACCCGGCTAGGCGAGGCGTGGGGCGCGGATGTCTGGCTGAAGCGTGAAGACCTGGCGCACACCGGCGCGCACAAGATCAACAACGCCATCGGACAGGCGCTGCTGGCCCGTAGGATGGGAGCCCGCCGCGTCATCGCGGAGACCGGCGCCGGCCAACACGGCGTGGCGACCGCCACGATGGCGGCGAAATTCGGCTTCGATTGCACCATCTATATGGGCGCGGTCGACATCGAGCGCCAGCGCCCGAACGTCTTCTGGATGGAGCGGCTGGGCGCCGAGGTGGTGCCCGTCGAGGATGGGACGCGCACGCT
>JAUVPT010000165.1 GCA_030598525.1 Gemmatimonadota bacterium | reverse complement strand
CCGCTGTATTGAGGGTACTGGTCCCGCCGTACGTGATGTTGTCGAACGACATCACGGCCAGTCCGTACTCGGGCATCATCGTCCAGTTGCTCCCGAACCCCGGCAGTCCGCCGCTGTGTCCGATGATCACTCGTTCCTCACAGTCCTCCATCCAGCGCAGGCCATAAGCGTAGGCCGTCGCCGACGGGCATCCCCGGCCACTCGGGTAGCGGAAATCCGGCATCATGGACGCGAAGCGCCACGGTTGATGCATCTCGCGAAGCGAGCTTCGCTTCAGTGGACCGCCGTCCGGATCGCTCCGGGGAGGCCAGGCGGCGAGGTGGAACCGGACGTACGCCGTGAAGTCCTCGATCGAGGTGATCAATCCGCCCATGGCTCCAAACGCCCCGTGGTGTTCGAGCGGGATGTTCACCCATGCCTCATCCAGCCAGTCATAGCCGAGCACCAGGTGCTCCGGGGAGGCATTCTCGTACTCCCATATGGTGTGGGTCATGCCGAGAGGCTCGAAGATGTGCGTCCTCGTGTAGTCCCGATAATCCATCCCCGAAACGACCTGGACGATCTGCCCCAACAGCGCGAACCCGAGATTGCTGTACTCGTACTCGATTCCTGCGACGTTCGAGAACGAAATACCGCCCTCGATGAGCCCCATCAATTCAGCATCCGAGTCGGCCAGTTGCCTGTCACCCCAGGGATTGTCCTCCGGAAACCCGGCGGAGTGGGTGAGCAGGTGCCGGATCGTGATCTCCGGCGCGTCGGTCGTCAGGTACGTCAGGGCGCTCGTCTCCGGAAGGTATTTCGTAATCGGGTCGTCAAGTCCGAGCCTGCCCTGGTCGCGCAGCTGCAGGATGGCCATCGCCGTGACGCTCTTGCTCATCGAGGCGATGCGAAACAGGGACTGCGTCGTCACCGGTGTCGGCGGCACCAGCTTCGCGAGACCGAAGCCACCCGCATAGATCAGCTCCCCATCCAGCACGACACCGTATGCGAAGCCGGGCATGTGCTGCCTTTCCGCGTACTCCCGGAACTTCTGGTCGACGGTGGCCGAGGTGGCTCTGACGTTCTCGACCCTGTCGGGGTCGGTGAATACGGGTGTCGTCTGCGCCTGCAGGGGTGCGGCGAGGAACAGACCGATCAGTAGAAAGCGCATCGCGCGCACCTCTCTGGTGTGTCCAGCTTGTTCAACCGGAAGCGACGGACGTCGCCTCCAGGATTCCGTCTTCGATGGCTGACTCTCGCCACCTGGCCGCGTGCTCTTTCCCCGCGACTCCGGCGCTCTCTCCACCGGCGTAGATCACCTCGTATGACTGGTACTGGTCGCCACTCCCGGTTTCCGTCGCTCTCGATGTCGAGCGGCGCTCAGGGCCAAGTTCCACCCGATCGCGTATCCCGAGCAACTGTCGCCGCGCCATGATGGAATCCACGGCCCGAAAGACCAGAAGGGCAAGCGGCGCTGGCGGTCCTACGGCATCTGCTGACATCCGGCTGATGAGGCGAGTGCCCCGACCTTCGGAGTAGAGCCTGAAACAGGTCACCAGGCGGGCCCGAGACCCGAAGAACCGCACGCCGTCGACCCACCACACGAGAGCCTGTCCCGAGTCCATATGACGCAGGTACCCGACGGCCGTCGCGTCGCCCGGCGCTGGCTCCGGGATCCAGGATACGACGTGTTGCGCAGATATCCTTCTCCCGTTGTCGAGCCAATCGACGCTGTACCAACCAGCTCCACGCCCCAGCTGGGCGATCCACGGCCAGACTCGTTCAGGCGGGGCGGCGATCGAGATGGCGCGGGTCATGGCCACTCGGGACGGTGAGCCACCGTCGAGATAATCGTCGCCCGGCATGACACGAGTGCGCTCTTCGGTCTTCGACCCCCAGCGTGTCCCCCAACGCAGCAGCGCGGATCCACCCGCGAAGACCAGGACCAGGAACAACGCGACCCAGGTCACGAATCGATCTCTAGGTCGCCTGGCTGGAGCTGTCAGGCGGCGGAACCAGCCCGAGCTGATTCAACATCAACAGGTTGTCCCACTCCACCCAGAGTTCGGCGATCTGGCCGGCCTCGATGCGAAAGATCGCCAGGAACGGGGCCTCGACCGACTTACCTGTCGGCGGAATGTCGCCCATCGGACCCGTATGGGTACCGGAGTAGGTCGCCAGTATCGCTACCCTGTCGCCTTCCGCCACAAGCTGACGGAGCGTTACACGCTGGTCGGGGAAACTGACCAGGAAGGACTCCTGCAGCTGAATGAAAGCATCGCGCGAAGTCACCGGTGGTCCGGCGGTTGCCGCGCTGTGGCGTTCGAAGTCCTCGGCCACCAGCCCGGCCAGTGCTTCCCAGTCCGCCGTGTTGGTGGCCTCGGCAAATCGACGTACGAGATCCTTGTTGGCTTCGTGTTGGGCACACGGCGAGGGCGCACACGCTGCCGCAATCAAGAGAAGGGCCATCGATAGGAGAGCGCTCGATCGCATGATTCTTCCCCAGAACAGGGTGCGGTGTAAACGCGAGATGGTCCAGGTCTGCGTGACGACGCCGGCCCGGGCCGCACTACCGTGTTCTCAACTCGTCTCTGTGTCTCCAGTTGAGCAGAAAGAGAACACCTACCAGGAGCAGGGGGCCAGAGATGACCAGGTAGGTGCCGAATGGGAAGCGTCCCCATGCCATGACTACGTAGAAGACCGCCAGGCCGCAGAATAGGGCCGCACCGACCCACTCCCACCGCCACGCCACTGCCAGGGCGATCAGGACGACAAAGGTCGGGACGAGGTGCATGAACAGGGCGACTATCGTTTCCCGGAACCCGTAGCCTTCACGAAAGACGTCGAGAGCGAACAGGCTCAGGAAGATCGCGACGAGGATTCCCAGGACTCTCGGAGTCCAGAACAGGAGTCGCTTCGTTCTTGCGTTCACGGAATCCCCCTCAGTCCGGAAAAGGAACGGCGGCGAGGTAGGCTCGATCTCTGCCCACGACGCGGGTGATGTGGCCGCTCCCGATCGTGTCCTCCACCAGGAGCAGCGCGCCTGAACCGAACGTGCGAACCTCTCCGTCGGACACCTCGACTTCTACCTCGCCCGAGAGGCAGAGGATCATCTGACGACGTGGGGCGGGGTGCCAGTCGCCCGTCCAACCCGCGGGACTGGACAGGTACGCGATTCCGTCGGCCGGCGTGGTCTGCGACACAGAAATTGGCGGCGCTGGCGGCGCGTAGTCGATCAGCTTGAAGTCGACCTGGCGATCGGCGAAGTGAGACTGGCCAGCGGAATCCGAGTAGACGACGGCGTACGTGAGCGGTTCGGCGACGGCGATGGCTTCGTGTGTGTCCTGTGCGATCAAGGGCGGCGTTGTTACAAGCGCGAGGCCCAGCAGCCAGACTCCGGGCCACCGTGAGGATATCGTCTTCATCGGCGGCTCTCCCGTCATTGCTCGATCGACTGCCCGGGCTCTACCGATACATCTCCGATCTGGCTCAGGATCGCGATCGTGTCGATGAAGCTCCAGTCCTGTACGTGCTTCCCGTGGGAGACCTTTGATACGACGACCGCGGCAAAACGGACAGGACGGCCCGTCGCTGGCACTCCCATGAACTCGCCGATATGTGTGCCCGTCGCCATCGCACGGCTGAAGACGAAGTCCCCTTCAGCCATCATCTGCTCGACCTCGAAGTGGATGTCTCCGAAGACGCTGCGCATCCACTCGTACGCCTGAATGGCGCGCTCGGGCCCGCCCTGCTCGACCGTGCCATACGGCGTCAGTTCGATGTAGCTCTCGTCGAACAGCTCGTCGAGAACGGCGAGATTTCCCTGGTTGAATCCTTCTTCCCAGGCACGCATGACGACGGCTTTGTTGGCTTCGAGCCGCGTGCTCACATCGGCATCCCCCGGCGAGCATCCGATGGTCGACGTCGTGAGAAGCACGGACATAGAGCAGACTGTGATCAGTGTGCCCTGGATCGGAGTCTTCATGTCGCTCTCCTCCTACCATCAGGCAGTTTCATCGAAATGCGCCTGGCCCGCCGCTACTGGAGAGCCGGACGACAGCCTCGGAGCGGCAGGTGCGTTACTGCCCGTCCACCTAGAGGACGTAGCCGCCATCGACGGGCAGTTCCACTCCGGTGATGTGACTCGCAGCATCCGAGACAAGGAACAGCACGGCCTGTGCGATCTCTTCGGGCTCGGCGAACCGGTCTCCGCCGTGAGCCTCCATGGCCGCGAATGCGCCATCCTCCGACCCGTGTAGCTCGACGAGATCGCGAAAGAAGGGCATGGCTCGCCACAGGGGCGTCTTCACTCCACCCGGGCTGACCGTATTGATGCGTACCGGGATCCCGCTCTCTCTACACTCCTTGGCGGCCGACCGCACCAGCATGCTCACGGCCGCCTTGCTGGTGGAGTACGCCGCCGCTCCAGCCGATGCACGAATCCCTGATGCCGAGCCGATCACCACGATGGCGCCGCCGGCTTCTCTCATGGCCTGGACACCATGCTTGATTGCCAGGAAGCTGCCGTCGAGATTGGTGCTCAATACACGGCGCCACTCTGCCAGGGTTGTCTCGGCAAGGGGAGAGGCGGCCGCAATGCCGGCGGCGTGGACCAGGACATCCAGATGTCCCTGGCTTTCCAACACTTCAGAGACTGCCCTCTCCCAGCCCTCCTCCTCGCGCACATCGAGACGAATCGGGATTGTCCGGGAAGCTTCGGAATCAGTGGAGGTCACTCTGGCGGCTTCAGCGGTGTTCAGGTCGGCGCAGTAGGTCACGGCGCCGCGGTCGGTCAGTAATCGAGCCGTGGCCGCCCCGATGCCGGAAGCTGCACCTGTCACCAGGGCT
>JAUVPT010000216.1 GCA_030598525.1 Gemmatimonadota bacterium | reverse complement strand
GAGGCTCCGGCGTGAGCTGCCATGTCCGCCGTGCGTTGGGCCTCCGTCCGGGCCGTGGTCAGGAGGCCGACATCGACGGCGAGAGCCGCGGCGGCGATGAGCACGACGAGGGAAAGCGCGACGAGAACGAGTGCGGCACCTCGTTCGTCGAGGGTACGAGGACTTCGTGATGCTGACATTTCAGCCTCCCGAGTGGGCAACGGGTACGGGCCTGTGTTCGGGCCGCGCAGGAAATCCGTTCAACGGGTGGCAGAGCGGGACTCCGGCCGGGCCGGGGCAGGGGCACTCCGTTTCTGCTCTTCTATTATACATGAAAAGCTCGTGAGAGTGGTAGCTCGACGAGACCCTCGTGAAGTCTCCGGCATGAGTCGCTGCCGTGTTCGACCATTCGCTCACCGCACACCGTCGCTATATTGGCCGCCGAGTGTCACGTCGCAGTCACCTCCCCGGAGAGAGGGAATGAGCCAGACCATTCGCCGAATCGCCATCAACACCGGGGGCGGGGACGCGCCCGGATTGAACGCCGTCATCCGTGCCGTCGTACTGTCAGCGCTGCAACGAGGCTGGGAGTGTCTCGGCATCCGCGACGGGTTCAACGGCCTCATGAATCCCGAGGCCTTTCCCGACGGAGGGGTCGTGAACCTCACGCGCGCTTCCGTCCGCGGCATCACTCACCTGGGCGGGACGATACTTGGCACCACCAACCGTGGGAGCCCGATCGCGTATCCGACGCTGGGAGACGACGGCCAGTGGTACGAGCGTGACCGCTCGGACGAACTCGTGGAGAAGCTGAACGAGCTCGACGTGGATGCGCTCGTGGCGATCGGCGGCGACGGCTCGCTCGCGATCGCGAACGTCCTGTCACAGAAGGGCGTACGGGTGGTCGGCGTTCCGAAGACCATCGACAACGACCTCGCTGAGACGGTGGTGACGTTCGGGTTCGACACAGCGGTGAGTTTCGCAGCCGAAGCCGTGGATCGCCTGCACTCGACGGCCGAGGCGCACGACAGGGTGATGGTGGTCGAGGTGATGGGCCGCTATGCCGGCTGGATCGCCCTGTACGCGGGAGTCGCGGGAACCGCGGATGCCATTCTGATTCCCGAAATTCCGTACGACATCGAGAAAGTGGCCGACAGGGTGCGACTTCGGGCCGAGCGGGGACGAGACTTCGCGATCATCGTGGTGGCCGAAGGGGCGCACCCGGTGGATGGCCAGCGCTCTGTGGTGGGCAAGGCGATCGGCCAGCAGGAACGCCTGGGCGGTATCGGCCACCAGGTGGCGGACCAACTGGAGGAGTTGACCGGCAAGGAGACGCGGGCCGTGGTCCTGGGGCACCTGCTGAGGGGCGGAAGCCCGACCACGCACGATCGTCTACTGGCGCTCCGTTTCGGATCGGCAGCCGTTCGGGCCATAGCGAAGGGGTGCTTCGGCTGCATGGTGGCCCTGGATCCCCCGACCGTTCGCTTCGTACCGCTGTCGAGCGCGATTGCGCGCTTGAAGACCGTGCCGTTGGACAGCGACACGATGTGTACGGCCCGCGAGCTGGGCATCAGCTTCGGAGACTGACACGGATTCTCTCGGCCCTGGAACGCGCTGTCACCCCCGCGTCGGAGTGAGTATCGTGTAAGCCATGAGAAACACGATCAGTAAACTGTGGGTCAGTTTTCGTGATTCGGTGGGCGGACTTCTGGACTCCCACGGCACGGCCGACGACGTGAAGGGGCTGCTTTGGCTCGCCGCAATCGGGATCGTAGTAGTCGTGTTCTTGTCGGCTTTGAGAGCATTCGACAGAAGGAACATGATGCGATAACCTGCGCACACGCCCACTGCTGCTCACCTGGAACTTATGGCCGGACGACACCCACCATCGGAGCCCGATCCTGCCCCGTGCCGTCGCCAAGCTGGCCCGCGTAGTTTGCGCCGCCGCAGAACGCCCAGCCCTCGGTGGTGACGCCGCACAGGTGCTCCGCCCCGAGCCCGAGGTTCCGGAACCGGATACCGGACTCCACCCGAATCGGTCCGTCGGTGGGGCCTTCCCACAAGCCACCCCGGATCGCTCCGCCCCAGCACCATGCCTCGCCCGCGGAGGTCAGGCCGCAGGCGTAGGCGGGAGCGCTCGGGAGCGTGAACGCCCCTCCCGCGCCGTAGATCTTCCGGAGTTCGGGAAGCCCCTCGACCTCAACGGGCGTGGCCTGGTTCTGTAGGGAGGGATCACCGAGCTCGCCGCTTCGGTTACTGCCCCAGCACCAGGTAGACCCGCCAGTCGTGATCCCGCACATGAACGCGTCACCGCCCCCCAGCGCTCGGAAAGTGAGACCACCGGCCACCGGCACGGGCGTGAACCGGTTCTGGTTCGAGCCATCCCCTATCTGACCCTGGTCGTTCCGTCCCCAACAGTACATCTGTCCAGATCCGGCGAGCGCACACGACTGATAATAGCCCGCCACGACAGTGTTGAAGCTCACGGACGAAGCGACACGAACGGGCTGGAAGGACTTGTTGAAGGTGTCTCCGCTGCCCAGGTGGCCGGTGACGTTGTCGCCCCAGCACCAGACGACTCCGTCATTCGTCAGCGCGCACGAGTGATCGTGTCCCGCGCTCACCTCGACCCAGAACTGGTTTCCCGGCAGGCGATGCGGGTCCTCGAGACCTCTGATCACCCAGTCTTCGCCCGCCTGCCCCTCGTCGTTGAGACCCCAGCAGTAGACCTGTCCGGATTCCGTGACGCCACAGGTATGTCCCGCGCCCGATTCGACTCCTTTGAACCGGTGTCCCCCGGCCACGGCCACGGGCCGATTACTTGCCGTCCTCGAGCCGTCACCGAGCGTTCCCCAGGTGTTGCCCCCCCAGCAGTACGCCCTCCCGTCCGGGGTCAGGCCGCAGGAATGAAAATATCCAGAGGTAACCGATTCGAACCTGATGGCGCCGTCAGGAGCCGCGGGGCCGGTGAAGTCCTCGCCGCCACAGCCGACGATACCGACCAGGAAGAGGGTGACGGCGAGACCCGACAGGTTTCCGTTTCGGATCGATCCTCGCATGCCGTCCTCTCGCCGCCCTCGCGGTCTTGTGGGGTTTCGTCGCCTCGCACCACGAAAACACCGGGGAATCGGGAAAGATCCGCCTCGTCGTGTTAGGTTGAGGCCATGAGAGGAGCCCTGGCGTCAATGATAGGCGGCATCGGAGCCGCGTTCGGTTCGCTGCTGTGCTGTACCGGACCTCTGGTCCTGGCGTCAGCAGGAATGTCCGGTGCGGCGCTGGCCGGTTTCCTGCCCTACAGGCCATTCTTCGTCGTAGCCGCAGTGGGGTTGCTGTGGTTGGCTTTTCATCTGGTGGAGCGGGAGGACGCCGCGGCATGTGAACCCGGCGCGACCTGCGCTTCCCCGGTGACCCGGAGAAGGGTGAGAAATCTGCTGTGGATTGCGACGGCGATTTCGGTGGTCTTCCTCTCATCTCCGTTGTGGGCCCGCTTCGTGTTCAAGGGGTAAGCGGGACTGTTACCTTATCCCGGCTTCTCGAGCCCCGGTTACCGAATCTGGAGGAGAACGTCATGCGACGCGCAGTATTCGCGTTTATCGCACTCTGTGTCTGCCTGTCTGCTGTGGAGGTCCAGGCCCAGACCACTCTGGGCCTCAAGGGCGGCCTTACGCTGGCGAACCTGAACGCCGAAGAGCCGGACGGGACCGGGATCGATCTCGACCGCCGCACGACTTTCGGTGGCGGGGCGTATTTGCAGATGGGACTGGGCGACGTGCTGACCCTTCAGGCGGAAGGCCTCTACACACAGAGGGGGGCGCAGGCGGATGACTCGAATTCCACGCTCTCTCTCTCATATATCGACGTCCCTCTCCTCTTCCTGGTTCGCGTGCCCGTCGGAGATGCGGCGATCGTGCCGATCCTATATGCCGGCCCCATGGTATCCTTCGAGACGAAGTGCCGGCTGGAGGACGATGACGGCACTTCCGTGGACTGTGGCTCCGGGTCCGGCGACCTCTTTCAGACGACGAGTCCTGATCTCAGCGGTGCGTTCGGCGGTGGACTCGAGGTCTTCATGGGGCACTACACGCTTCAGATGGACATCCGATATT
>JAUVPT010000078.1 GCA_030598525.1 Gemmatimonadota bacterium | reverse complement strand
CGAGCCGGTGACCGGGTGGGAACCGGGGATTCCCGACGCCCTCCGGACGGCGCTGTGCGATGCCCAGACGTCCGGCGGGTTGCTGGCCTTCGTACCGAAGCATGAGGCCTCGGAGCTGGCGGCGGAGTGGGAGTCCGCCGGGTACGCCGCGTCCGTGGTCGGGGTGATCGAGGAGCCGTCGAAACCGATGATGATCGTGGAGGAGTGATGACCACGACCGCTGGCAAAGAGATGTTCTCACGGAGTCCGGACCTGCCGAACCTGATCGTCACGCGCCACCCGCTGCTGCGGCACAAGGTGACGCTGCTCAGGAAGCGCGACACTCCGAAGAAGATCTTCAAGGAGTTGGTGGACGAGATCGCGATGCTCCTGGCGTATGAGGTGACCTCGGACCTCGGAACCGAGACCGTGCGTGTCGAGACGCCGCTCGAGTCAACCACGGGGGACATCGTGCTTGGCGAGCGGCTGACCCTGGTTCCCATACTTCGGGCGGGCCTCGGGATGGTGGACGGCGTTCTGGACCTGATTCCGACGATGCGGGTGGGGCACATCGGGTTGCAGCGCGACCACGATACCCTCGAGCCCATCGACTATTACTTCAAGATCCCGCTGCCCCTCGAGGAAAGCGTGTTCATCGTGGCGGACCCCATGCTGGCGACCGGTGGTTCGGCGAGCGCGGCCGTCACCTACCTCAAGAAATCAGGGGCCACGAATATCCGGATGATGTGCATCGTCGCCTCTCCAGAAGGGGTGCGGCGGATGCTGAAGGATCATCCGGATGTATCGGTCTACGCGGCGGCCCTGGACCGGGAGCTGAACGAACGCGGATACATCCTGCCGGGACTGGGAGACGCGGGAGACCGGCTGTTCGGGACGGAGTGATGGGGGGGCTACGGAACCGCTGAGGGTCTACGGTCGGGACCGCGGAATGCCCTGGGCGTGTGAGGGCCAGGAACTCATGGGATCGGCCTTTCTTCCTGCCCGTGAAAGGGCCCGCCGGCGCTCGCGCCGCCAGATGCGTGGGGGCCTCGGCGTGCGATGCGTGCGGGTCCACGTACTCGGGATGAGTAGCACCAGCAGCGTGTAGAACTCCAGCCTGCCCAACAGCATCAGCGCTGAAAGAGTAATCAGAGCGGGTGCGCCCATGTGCCCGTAATTCGCCGCAGGCCCCACCTCACCGAGACCCGGCCCGATGCTCGACAGAGCGGCCAACGAGGCACTGAGCGACGTCACGAGGTCGTGCCCCAGAGCGGCGAGGATCAGTGTCCCGACCGCGTGCGTTGCCATATACATGGCCAGGAACGCCAGCACCTTGAGCACCAGGTCCTCGCGGATCGGCTTGCCCCCCACCCGCGTGATGATCACGGCGCGGGGATGGAGGACCTTCCGGATCTCGTCCAGGACGTGCTGCGTGACCACCGCTCCCCGGATCACCTTGAAGCCGCCCCCCGTCGAGCCGCCCATGCCCCCCAGGAACATCAGCCCGAGCAGAAGCACCTGGGCCACGAGCGGCCACGCGGCGAAATCGGCAGTCCCGAAGCCAGTGGTACTGTGAACCGAAACGACCGAGAAGCTGGCCCGGCGACCGAGCTCGAACGAAAACGCCCCCTCCGACACGCCGAGCGCGACGAAGCAGACCGCGGACACGGCCAGGACCGATGCGAGGTACCACTGCCACTCGGCGTTCCGGAACATCTCGCGCGGGTGTCCGGTGAACGTCCGGTAGTGAAGCGTGAAATTCACGCCGGCGAGAAACATGGCCAGCATCGTCACCCACTGGATCGCCGGCGAGTAGTAGCCCATCGACGCCGTGCGGGTCGAGAACCCTCCCGTGGCGAGCGCGCTCATGGCATGGTTTACCGCATCGAAGAAGCTCATGCCCAGAATGAGGTAGGCGGCACCAAGCATCAGTGTCATTGCTACATACACGCCCCAGAGAAGTCGAGCCGTCGTGGCGATGCGCGGCTGTACCTTATCCGTCGTCATCCCCGGGGTCTCGGCCGAGAACAGCTGGGCGCCTCCCACTCCGATGAGCGGAAGGATGGCCACGCCAAGCACGATGATTCCCATCCCGCCGATCCAATGGGACAGGCTGCGCCACAGGAGAATGCTCGCGGGCAGCTCCTCCATCACCGCAAATACGGTGGCCCCCGTCGTGGTGAACCCCGAGACGGACTCGAAGAGCGCCCAGGCAACCGAGTTCGTCGTGCCGGTGAGGAGGAAGGGCACGGATCCCGCCAGGACGATCCCGAGCCACCCGAGTCCGACGATCGCGAGCGCCTCGCGCGGGGAGAGATCTATCTTTGCCGGAGTGAGCGCGAAGAAGGCCAGCCCCAGCAAGCCCGGGATCAACAGAGAGACGAGCCACCCGAGCCACATGCCCTCACCCGCCCCGAGTACGCCCGCCGGGATCATGGCGACCGCCACGGCCATCAACAGGCCGCCGAGGACATGGAGGATCTCGCCGTATCTCACCGGTCGCTCTCTCGGACGGGTGTGATCAGGATGGGAATAGCTCGGTCACGCCCGGCACCGCATCGGCCAGGGCGAACACGATGGCTTCGTCGCCGGCCTGAAGAGCGTCGTTCCCCCGCGGGATCATCATCTTTTCATCTCGCACAATGGTGGCGAGGATCGCGTGCTCGGGGAGCCGGATATCCTCGAGCCGTTTTCCGATCAGCGGGTTGTCCTCCGAGACGATGAAGTCGATGACTTCAGCGTCCGAGTCCTTGAATACGGTGACATTCTGGATCGACCCACGACGAACGTGCTGCAGGATCGCGTTGGCGGCACTGATCCGGGGGCTGACGGCTGTCTCCAGACCGATCCGGCGCGCCAGGGGCAGGTAGTCCGTGCGGTTGAGCAGCGTGACGATCTGCTTGACCCCGAGGTCCCGCGCCACGAGCGACGAGATGATGTTCATCTCATCCTCATCCGTGAACGCGACAAACGCATCCGTCTCGCCGACTCCCTCGAACTCGAGCAGCTCGACGTCCGTAGCATCTCCCCGCAGGATCAGCGTGCGCTCCAGGCGAACGGCAAACTCGTGCGCCATTTCCGGGTCAGCGATCAGCACCGTGCCTTCAATGCCGTGCTGCTCCAGCAGCTTTGCAAGATAGAACGCCTCCCGGCTGGCTCCGGCGATCATCACGCGCGTCAGCTTGGCGGGCGAGTAGCCGCACAGCTCCATGGCGCGAGTGATCTCATCCTCGGCGGCTATCGCGTACACGTGGTCGAAGGCCTGGATCACCGTAGTGCCGTCCGGGATCATGGTCTCGCCGTCGCGCTCGATCGCCACGGCCAGCAGCGACCGCCGACCCACCTTGCGACCGATCTCCCTCAGCGTCTTCCCGTCAACAGGCGCCCCTTCCAGCACCGTCAGGCCGATCAACTGCACCGCGCCGCCTGCGAACAGCGTGAGGTCCGTGGCCGCCGTGGACTCCAGCAATCCGAAGGTCTCGAGGGCGAGCTCGCGCTCGGGGTTTATGAGGAGGTCTACACCGAAGCGAGAGGGGCGCAGGGCCTCTCCGCCGCGATAGAAGTCGGGGTTGGATACACGGGCCACCTTGGTCAGGCCGTGGCGGGGAGGCACGGACATGCAGCAGACCAGGTTCACTTCGTCCACGCTGGTGACGGCCAGCAGCATGCCGGCCTGCCCGACACCTGCAGCTTCGAGGACGGTCAAATTCACGCCGCTGCCTTCGACGACCGCAACGTCAATGTGACTTTCGACGTAGTCGAGGCGGTCGCGATCGACATCGATCACGACCACGTCGTGGTGCTCCTTCGCGAGTCGCTCGGCGACGTGGTAGCCGACCTCGCCGGCGCCGACGATGAGAATGCGCATTCTGGCTACGGACCCCGCTCAGCGGTGTAGGCGAATGTCGAAGCGGAAAGATCCACGTGGTGTGGCCCTGAGGCAAGGATCTCCGGGTCGCGCACTACCACGAAACGAGATAGAATGAGCGCGCCGCAGGACCCACGGGCCCGTAGCTCAGTTGGTTAGAGCAGGGGACTCATAATCCCAAGGTCGCTGGTTCGAGTCCAGCCGGGCCCATTGCCGTCCTCAGCTCTGCCGGCTCAGCAGGCTGGACCTCTTTCAGTAGTTCGCACGCTCCGCGTGCTCAATGTCAGCCGCTGTCGCGACTGACAGCGAGTCCAGCCGGGCCCATATTGCTTCCTAGCACCAGAAACCTCGGGTATTCGACCTCCTACTGACGTCCTACGAGCAGCGCCATGTCGAGCCCGCATGGCTCCCTCCCTTGTAGCGCTCCGGCCGTCCTCCGATCTTACCCGCTATCCCAGGCAAGTCCCGGAACACCGGCTGGAGCATCCCGGAATGGAAGGACGGTCGTCGTGAAACAACATGCCCTGCGAGTCAGCGTTTCGGTCTGTGCACTGCAGTGCGCGTTCATCCTGCCCGCAAGGCTACTGGCGCAGAGCCCGCTGGCAGAAGCCCAGTCACCGGACCGCTACGCATCTTCCGTAGAGTTCGCCCGCACGCTGATCGAGGCGGTGATGGAAGAGAGCGGCACACCGGGGATGTCCGTGGCGGTGGGGATCGACGGGGCCATCGTCTGGGCCGAAGGATTCGGCTATGCCGACGCGGAAAGCAGGGTGCCGGTCTGGGAGGAAACGAAGTTCCGGATCGGCAGTGTGTCGAAGCCGCTGACCGCGGCCGCCCTCGGTCTCCTGGTGGAACAGGGCAAGGTCGACCTCGACGCTCCGATCCAACAGTACGTGCCGAGCTTCCCCGAGAAGCGGTGGCCCATCAGCACTCGGCAGGTGGCCGGCCATCTGGCCGGCGTTCGCCACTATGACGGCGACGAGTTCCTGAGCGCCGTGCGGTACGAAACCGTCTCCGACGGGCTGGAGATCTTTGACGGGGATACGCTTCTGTTCGAGCCCGGCGACAGGTTCTCCTACTCGAGCTATGGCTGGAACCTCGTGAGTGCCGTAATCGAGGGCGCGTCAGGGCAGGACTTCATCCCGTTCATGGAGGAGCACGTCTTCGCCCCTATCGGGATGACCCAGACGGTGGCGGACTACACGGACAGGATCATCTTACATCGCACGCGGTTCTATCACCGCACCAACGATGGAACCGTCGTGAACGCGCCGTACGTGGACAACAGCTACAAATGGGCGGGTGGTGGGTTCCTGTCGACGCCAACCGACCTCGTCCGTTTCGGTTTCGCCCACTTCGGAGAGGAGCTTCTCTCTGCGGAGACGATCGCCGAGCTCTGGATGCCCCAGGTCACGAACGACGGCGAGTCCACCGGCTACGGCATCGGCTGGGCGGTGCAGCTGGACGGTGAGACCACCGTTCGCGCCGGCCACGGCGGCGGATCGATCGGCGGGACGACAGGCTTCCAGATGCGACCGCCGGAGAGGGCTGTCGTCGCCATCGTCGGAAACATGTCGCAGGCTCCCACCGGCGGTCTCATCGTCGCGTTGATCACGGAGGCATTTCTCGATCCGGAGATGCTGGCTTCGGCTGGGACCGGTCCGGACATGAGCGGTCAGTTCGAGTGCGTGGTGATGGACGAGACCGAGGAGGTAGCCAGGGGAAGCATGACGATCGGTGGTGGCCCGGCCAGTTACTGGGGTCGGATCGCTTGGGATAACGAAACCGTTGACCGTGTGATCCACTCGGCCAGCAGCCCTGAGAAGACCGATTTCGTGACAGTGGACGGGCGGGCAGGTCTGCTACACATGGAATTCACGAAGATCGACGAGCAGGGACTTCAGGGCGTGGCGACCAGCGGTGGTGGCGCCGACCGGGTGGACTGCGCTCGTCAGTAAAGGTCGGGGCCGAACACTTCCCATCCATGAAGCGGAGGGACCGATGTCTGACACCTTGATCGCCGGGGGAGCGCTGCTCGTCGCCTGCATCGCGCTCATCATGTCCGTCGTTAGCAATGTGCGTAGCTACTCCATCCATCAGCGCATGCTGAACCTGGAGCGGCGGCTCGGAAGGAAGACGGGCACCGGGTCGGCCGACACAGCCTGAAACCTGCCGGCTTGACGGCGGCTTGACTCGCGGTTGGTACTGTATGGTCGTTGCCTCAACGGAGGTGCGACCGATGAACGGACGTCTTACAGTCTTAGTGATTATCGCCGCCGTCTTCGGCGCCTGCGCGTACAAGGTCGAACGCCAAATTTCTGAACCGTTCGATTCGCCTTCCCTTGACGCGGATGCCGAGTACCTCAAGGCACACATGCGCGACGGCGGGCTGTACGTGCTAACAGAGTGGGATGTCAGCGACGCCGACCGACGCGTGATGGGGCGTGGGACACAGTTGGACTACAACCGGCGCGTTCTGCACACCGGCGCGTTCGACGTTCCCCTGGACTCGGTGGCTCTCTTCGAGACGAACGCCGTGCGGGTGTCATCCTCCATTGCGCCCCTTACCGTAATGACGATCGGCACGGCTGCCGTTGGCGTGTACTGTGCCACCAATCCCAAGGCGTGCTTCGGATCGTGTCCGACATTCTATCTGCCGGGTGGGGATGGCTGGATCCAGGCTGAGGGATTCTCTGCCAGCGTGGCGCCCTCCCTCGAGGACACCGACCTGGATGCTCTCCCGTCCGTGCGCGTCGAGCATGGCGCTGTTCGGCTCGTAATGCGAAACGAAGCGCTCGAGACACACGTGGTGCGGTGGGCGGACCTCATCGCCGTTCCGCTTGGACGGGCGGCGCGAGCGTACGCACTCACCGACGGGTCCCTCCGGTTGGGCAGTGCGACTTTGCCTCCAACCACATGTGCGGGCCCCGAGGGAGATTGCCTCACGCCGATCGCCAGGCTGGACCGGCTGGAGCGCACGAGCCTGGCCGACTCCGTGGACCTGGCAGCGCGTGAGTGGATCGAGCTCGAGTTTCAGGTCGATCGGACTGCCGAGGGTCATCAACTGGGTCTCGCGATAGGGTCCAGGCAATCCCTGCTCCCAACCTACGTTCTCTACCAGGGCCTGGCTTTCCTGGGCACACGCGCCGGCGAGTGGCTCGCGGCACTCGAGCGCGGCGACAGGAGCACTCGCGAACGAACGGTTGGCATCGGTCGGGCGCTCGGAGGGATCGACGTCTATGCGATGGGTTCAAATGGAGAATGGGTCCTCGCCGGGAGCGTCATGGAAACCGGCCCGCTCGCCACTGACGTGCGGGTAGTAGTCCTGCCTGAAGGGCCCGATGGGGATGCGCGGCGGGTGCGCCTGCGCCTGACTCGCGGGATGTGGCGTATCGATCAAGCGGCCCT
>JAUVPT010000015.1 GCA_030598525.1 Gemmatimonadota bacterium | reverse complement strand
TGGGGTGCGGAACCGGACACGAACGAAGCCCGGTTCCAGGCGGTGACGGCCCGAACGGCCCCTGGCCGAACGGCGGGCTCCACCAGGTAGCTGTGAGACCAGCCAGACCGGGAGGCAGACTCTTCGATTACCGTCCCGACCCTTATTCCCCCCGGAAAGACTCCACCGAGGCCCGCGGTCTCGAGAATCGCCCCTTCGGCCATCCTGGCCTGGTAGGGTACTCCTTCCACCAGCATCAACGTCTCGCCGCCCTCCGCCACGAACGACCGCACGAAACCCGTCGCGCCACCCTTCGCCGAACGAACACTGACCCTGAAGTCCGGGTGCGTCCAGAAGTCGCCGAGCCCGGTGCCCCCGGAGATCGAGCGAAGGACCCCCACAAGTCCGTCCGGAACGCTCACCCCGGTCGGCACCTGGGTTCCCACGAGGGCCAGGCTGCGCAAAAGGAAGCTGTGAGAGTCTCCGATCGATGGGCGACCGGGAACCAGCTCGGCAACGACGAACGATCCCGGGCTCCTCTCGGGAAGCAAAAGTTGGGCCCGCAGTTCGCGGTTCTCCCGTTCGAGATCCGTCGCCCCCTGCAATCGGATATAGAGATCGTCGCGCTCAATCTCGAGCCTCGCCGCCCGGGTGGCCAGCCCAGCCCGCTGCTCGTAGGCAGCATCCGCCGCGAGAAACGGCTTGAGCACCGAGCTTCGCAGAAATCGGGTGACACCTAGAGTCTGTGAGGGATCCAGGCCCGCGAGGGACCAGGAGAGTATCAGAAGAACCACGACGATGACCAGGTCACGCCGATGATTCTCGGGCCGGCCGACGTTGATCTGCCTCAACGCCTCCTCAGGTGGTGAGCACGCTCCGATAGCGTGGGATGTCGTCCAGTACTCGGCCTGTGCCCCTGACCACGCAGGTCAGCGGCTCCTCATCGACATGGATCGGAAGACCAGTTTCCTCACGGAGGAGTTTGTCGAGGCCCCGAATTAGAGAACCACCGCCCGTCATCACGATACCGCGATCGACGATGTCGGCCGCCAGTTCGGGTGGTGTGATCTCGAGAGCACGGCGTACTGCGCCAACGATCTGCTGGATCGGCTCCAGCATACACTCACGCACCTCGGCAGAGTTGACCCGTACGGTCTTGGGAATGCCCGACACGAGGTCTCGTCCCTTCACGCTCATGTCCCGCTCTTCCTCGGTCGGGTATGCAGAGCCGATCTGGATCTTGATCGCCTCGGCCGTCGGATCGCCGATTAGAAGGTTGTAGTTCTTACGGAGGAAGGACACGATCGCCTCGTCCAACTCGTCGCCACCGACCCGGATCGAGGTCTCCGCTATGAGACCCGAGAGAGCGATGACCGCGATCTCCGTGGTTCCGCCACCTACATCGATCACCATGTTCCCGGTGGGAGTTTCCACGGGCAATCCCACACCGATGGCGGCAGCCATCGGCTCGGACACCATATACACCTCTTTCGCGCCCGCCGCATGCGCGCTCGACCGGACGGCCCGGCGTTCCAGCTCCGTGATGCCGGAGGGCACCCCGACCACCACGCGCGGCCTCATCTTGAACACTCGATCCGCCGTGACCGTCTTCAAGAAGTAGCGGAGCATGATCTCGGTGATGTCCACGTCCGCGATCACGCCGTCCTTCAGCGGGCGAACCGCCTCCACCCCTTGCGGAGTGCGACCGAGCATGCGCTTCGCCTCCAGCCCGATCCCCATGATGCGCCCAGTACTCTTCTCGATAGCCACGACCGAGGGCTCGTTCAGCACGATCCCCTCGCCCGCCACGTAAACCAGCGTATTGGCGGTGCCCAGATCGACGCCCACGTCGTTGATCGGTAGGAAGCTACCCTTGAGAAGACGTTTCCACATCGCCTGTTCCGTTCAGGATCATCCGGGATACTCGAGGCCGTACGCCCGCTTTCGGTGGACCCACGTGCAAGGGTCGGGCCACCGGTTCGGGAATGTAGACTCCACGTTTCATGGAGGAAAGGCGGGGTCCCGCAGGACCCCGCCCGAGGGCTACAATACCGCCGAAACGGCGACGCTCTCGATACCGAAGGCCTCCCCGACCGCCGCATACGTGAGCTTGCCGCCTACCGCGTTGATGCCCATGGCCAGCGCGGGGTCGTCCTGGCACGCCCGGACCCAGCCCTTGCTCGCCAATGCCAGCATGTAGGGCGACGTAGCGTTCGTGAGCGCCAGCGTGGATGTGCGCGGAACGGCACCGGGCATGTTGGCCACACAGTAGTGAATCACGCCCTCGACTACGTAAATGGGATCATCGTGCGTGGTCGGACGCACCGTCTCGACACACCCGCCCTGGTCCACAGCTACGTCGACGAGGACCGATCCATCCTTCATCAGCTTGAGATCATCCTGGAGGACCAGGCTGGGCGCCTTGGCTCCTGGCAGGAGAACCGCACCCACGAGGAGGTCGGCCCTGGAGATCTGCTCGAGGATGTTACGCCGGTTCGAGAACAGCGTATCCACGTTCGCCGGCATGACGTCGGCGAGGTAACGCAACCGGTCCAGATCGAGGTCGAGGATGGTGACGTGAGCTCCGAAACCTGCCGCGATCCACGCGGCATTGGTTCCCACGACTCCGCCGCCGAGGATTACGACCTCTGCCGGAAGAACTCCCGGAACGCCACCCAGCAGTACGCCACAGCCCCCCTGGTTCTTCTCCAGGTACTTGGCGCCCTCCTGGACGGCCATGCGCCCGGCCACCTCCGACATCGGCGTCAGGAGCGGCAACTCGCCGGTGGACAACTGAACCGTCTCGTACGCGATCGCCACGCACCTCCGGTCGAGGATCGCCCGGGTCAGCGTCTCATCGGCCGCAAAGTGGAAGTACGTGAACAGGACCTGGCCCTCTCTGATTCGGTCGTACTCCGGAGCGATCGGCTCCTTGACCTTTACGATCATGTCTGCCCGGGCCCACAACTCGTCCACGTCAGCCACGATTTCGCCGCCAACGGAAGTATACGCGGAGTCTTCGAAGCCACTCCCGATCCCACCATTACTCTCGACCAGAACCTCGTGCCCCAGGGCCACCAACGCCTCTACTCCACCCGGAACCACTGCGATGCGGTTCTCGTGCGATTTAATTTCCTTCGGAACCCCCACAATCATGGTGCAGCTCCTTTTTCAGTTCTTTCGAAGGCGATTCGTGACCCCCGGTCCGACTCGCCGAAAACGGCGCCAGGGAAAACGCCGGAAAGCGCTGTTAGACCATCCTCAAAGCATCATGCGGGCCAGAGCTCCAACACCGCCAGCCCCTCCGGATCATACAACTTCGAGGCCTCCGCCGCTTGGTCCAGATCGATCCCTTCGATCAGCTCCACCAGGGCGTCCAGATTCCTGTATGGCTCGCCATACAGCGCCATTCCAGCCAGTCGATGCATGCGTGCCGCCGGCGACTCCAACGACAGGAGAATCTGGCCCTTGATCTGCTCCTTTACATCGTCGAGCTCGGCCTGGGAGAGCCCCCGGTCGGCGAGAGCGCGCAATTCCAGGAGCAGGGTCTCGCGAGCCTCTTCCGCGGCTTCCGGTCGAGTGGCGAGGTAGGCTCCGACATGTCCTCCCCGGGCGTAGAACGACTGAAAGGAGAACACCGAGTACGCCAGGCCCAGTTGCTCGCGGATCTTCTGAAACAACCGCGAACTCATGCCTCCGCCCAGCGCCTGACCGACCACGATGGCTGCGTGCCGGAGCGAACTCGCATGGTCGAGTCCCCTGGCCCCGGCGATCACGTGTACCTGGCGCCCCCCCGAACGGCGCACCACCCTGGATCCGATGGCCGTCGATCCGAGCGCTGGAACGCTTGCGACTCCTTCAACGCCAGACCCGTCCGGCCACAGATCCCGGACCTGGCCGACCAGCTCTTCATGATCGACCTGTCCCGCAACCGCGACGATCATGTTCGCCGGACGATAAGCCTCCCGGTGCAGCCGTTGAAGGCTGCCGATTTCGAGCGACTCGACCGTCTGGCGGGTGCCGAGAATCGGAGACCCGTACGGGTGGCCGTCATGCATGAACTCAGAGTGGAGCTCGAACACCAGGTCGTCCGGAGTATCCTCCATTCGGGAGATTTCCTCCAGAACGACCGCTCTTTCGAGCTCCAGGTCCTCCACGCGAAGAGCGGGCGAGAACGCCAGGTCCGCCAGCACGTCCAATCCCGTCCCAAGGTGATCGGAAGGAACCCGGACCTGGAATGAAGTGTGCTCGTGAGTGGTGTACGCATCGATCGAGCCGCCCGTGCCTTCGACCGCCGCGGCTATCTCCTGAGCCGAACGCCTGTTCGTACCCTTGAACACCATGTGCTCGAGAAGATGGGCAATACCGCGATATTGCGGTTGCTCGTGCGCCGTTCCGCGGCGCACCCACACACCGGCCGCCACCGACCGCACCGAGTCGATCCTCTCGGACAGCACCATCGTACCGGATGAAAGAACGGAGCGCTGGACCTCACGGTCCAGGCGCTCCGTCATCTCGCTGACCCCTGCTCCCGGTTGAGCAGCCGGCCGGTCCGTCAGAACTCCGCCCTCCCACGTCGGCCTCACTGCACACACCCAGCGGGCCACCGGTCGACGCGGAAGCGCATCGGCCTCAGTCCGCGGACATGGCCGCGCGGCGGGACAGCTTCAGCCGTCCTCGCTCGTCCACCGCCAGCAACTTGACCTGCACGACGTCACCCGGCTGAACGACATCCTCGGTATTCTCCGTGCGGCCTTCCTCGAGCTCGGAGATATGGCACAGCCCCTCGGTGCCCGGAATGATCTCGACGAATGCACCGAACGTGGTCGTATTCTTTACCACACCCTCGTAGATACGTCCGACCTCAGGCTCCTCGACGATCGCTTCGATCATCGCTCGGGCATTCTCAGCGGCTTCACCGGACACAGAGGAAACGGTAACGACACCCGTATCCTCGATGTTGATCTGGGCTCCGGTCTGCTCCTGGATACTCCGAATCGTCTTGCCCTTCGGTCCGATCACTTCGCCGATCTTCTCGGGGTTGATCTGGATTGTCATGATCCGCGGAGCGTACTGAGACATCTCCGAACGCGGCTCACCGAGCGTCTGCTGCATGACCTCCAGGATGTGCAGCCGTCCCTCACGGGCTCTCCCAAGGGCCTCACGCAACGTGTCCAGGCTCAGCCCATCGATCTTGATGTCCATCTGGATCGCGGTGATGCCATCCGATGTCCCCGCGACCTTGAAGTCCATGTCGCCGAGAGCGTCTTCGATCCCCAGGATGTCCGTGAGGATGGCGACTGAGTCGCCCTCCATAACCAGCCCCATAGCCACACCGGCGCAAGGACTGCGGAGCGGGACCCCGGCGTCCATCAGCGACAGAGAGCCGCCACAAACGGTGGCCATCGAGCTGGAGCCGTTCGACTCCAGTATGTCGGAGACAATGCGAATCGTATACGGAAACTCGTCGTAGGCGGGCAGCAGGGACTGCAGAGCCCTCTCGGCCAGCATCCCGTGGCCGATCTCCCTCCGACCAGGACCCCTGAACGGGCGCACCTCGCCGACGGAGAACGACGGGAAGTTGTAGTGCAGCATGAACGACTTCGACGTCTCTTCACGGACATCGATGGAGTCGATCCGCTGTTCGTCCCTGATGGTACCGAGCGTCGCAACGCACAACGCTTGCGTCTGACCTCGCGTAAACAGGGCCGAACCGTGCGTCCGGGGCAGGATCCCCACGTCGGACGAGATCGGCCGAATATCACCCAGGCCACGACCGTCGATGCGCTCCCCGCGCTCCAGGATCTGGCGCCGCATCGTCTCCTTCTCGAGCTTCTTCATCACGCTCGAAAGGTCATCGAGGTGCTCCGAGAAGGTCTCTTCGTCCTCCAGGTCGGCGGTCACCGACTCCCTGAGCGCAGACAGCGCCTGGTTCCGCTCTTCCTTGTTCGGAAGTGCGAGCGCTTCCTCCACCTTGCTCGCCGCTCTCTCTCGAACCGCCGCCTCGAAATCCGGCGACACGCTCTTCGCTGGGTAATCGAACTTCTGCGGAGGTCCACCGATCATCTGAACCAACTCGTGCTGGATCGCAATCAGCTCCTGCACCCCTTTGTGGGCCACTTCCAGAGCCGCGACCAGATCGTCCTCGCTGATCTCGACCGAGGCTCCCTCGACCATGACGATGGACTCCTGGGTGCCAGCGACGACGATGTCCATGTCCGAGTACTCGAGCTGCTCGAACGTGGGATTGATGATCCATTCGCCGGAGACGCGACCCACCCGGACGCCCGCAATTGGTCCGCCCCACGGAATCGGCGAAATGGTCAAAGCCGCAGAGGCTCCGAGCATTCCGAGCACGTCAGCGTCGTTCTCCTGATCGGCCGAGATAATGAAGCACGCGACCTGCGTCTCGTTTTGGTAATCGGAGGGGAACAGGGGTCGCAGCGGCCGATCGATCTGGCGGGCCGACACGGTCTCCTTGTCGCTGGGCCGTCCTTCCCGCTTGATGAACCCGCCCGGGAACTTCCCGGCCGCATATGTCTTCGCCCGGTATTCGACGGTAAGCGGGAAGAACGGCAGGCGGGACTGTTTCCGCTCCGCCATCGCCGTCACCAGCACTACCGTATCACCATACTGGGCGAGAATCGCCCCGTCCGCCTGCCGCGCCATGCGACCCGTCTCAAGGATCAGCTTCCGGCCCGCGAATTCCTTCTCAATCCTGTGTGCCATCTCTTCTTTCTTCTCTTTCCGCTCTTCTCAAGCTTCCAACGTCTTAGTCTGACGCATCCCGGCCGCGAATCTCCCGCGTTCTCGTAGCGGGCACGGGCGGAACGACAAAAACGGCAGTCCGAAGGCGCCCTGCGCCACCGAACCGCCGCGTACCGAGGCCTGCAGTTCCTCTACCGACGCAGGCCCATTTCCTTGATGACCGTCCTGTATCTCTCGTATTCGTTCTTCTTCAGATACTCCAGCAGCCGGCGCCGGCGCCCCACCATCTTGAGGAGCCCTCTTCGGCTGTGGTGATCCTTCGGGTGCACTCTGAAGTGTTCTGTCAGGTGCTCGATCCGGGCCGTCAGCTGAGCGACCTGAATGGCAGGCGACCCCACGTCGCCCTCGTGCAAGCCGAACTTTCCGGCTATCGCTTTCTTCTCTTCCGTGCCCAGCGTCATCTGTATGAGTTCCTTCAAGTTCCAAGTTCGTGTATCCTGCGCATATCAAGCATTAAAAAATAGCGTCGAATCGTCGGTATGTAAAGCAAGCACATGCCCCGGTGCTACCCGTTCGGATTACTCTCCGGCAGCCGCAAAATACTCCCTGGCCATGTCACGGTCCCTCTTCATCTGTTCCACGAGCTCAGATGCGGTTGCAAACGGGAGGACGTCCCTGAGCCTCTTCAGGAAATCGATCCGCACCCTCTCTCCGTAAATGTCCTCATCGAAATCCAGGATGTACAGCTCGATCGAAGGCGGCGATCCGGCAAATGTGGGCCTCGGGCCGAGGTGCAACAGGCCCGATCGGATCTCCGTGCGAAGGGAAGCTCGAACCGCATAGATGCCCTGGCGGGGAAGCAGTTTGCCTACACCCGGAGCCGCGATATTCGCGGTCGGAAACCCGAGATCCCGGCCCCTTCCCATTCCCGTCACCACCGGGCCCCGGAACGAGTACGGTCGTCCGAGGTCCCTCTCCACCCGCTCCACCTCGCCCTTCCCCACGCTCGCACGAATGCGGGTCGAGGATACGGGCGCACCGCCGGACTCCACCGCCGGAACCACGTCGACCTCGAAGCCCTGAACCTGGCCAAGTCGTCGCAGAAGATAGATGTCGCCCTCCCGGCCACGTCCGAAGCCATGATCGTATCCGATCACGAGCTCGGCGACCCTGAACCTCTTCCGTAGAACGAGATCCACGAATTCCTCGGGTCCATATTCCGAGAGAGCCTTCGTGAATGGCAGGAACGCCACGTAGTCCAAACCGGACTGAGAGAGGATCTCCTTCTTCTCGTCCGGCGTGGTGAGGAGACCCGGTGCGACCTCGGGACGCACGACGGTCAACGGATGCCGGTCGAAGGTCACGAGCACGCTGTGCGATCGCCGCTTCGCAGCTCGGCGCGTGATTTCCTTCAGCACCGCCATGTGTCCCCGGTGCACGCCGTCGAAGCTCCCGACGGTCACGACGGTTCCCCCGACGTCCGGTGGCAGCCCACTCTCCCGGTCCATGCGAGGATCAGTCACGCGGGAACACCTTATCAGGCCTCAAACCCTTCGAGTCCCGCCGGCCCACGGCGACCAGTCGCTCCCCCACCACCAAGGCTACCGGCTGATCCGAATCCCCATGCTGGTCAGGATCCGGAATCCTCCGTCCGTGCTCGACCTCGGTGACCTCGGACTCGGACAGACTCCTGGTGGGAAGCCAGGATAGAGACTGCGCAGCTGACCGTGAGGCGCCCGCCGGGATGGCCGCCTCCGCCAGGTCGGCCAGTCCCACGGCATCGGCAACGCAGAACGGACCGATGGACAAGCGGCGCAAGCAGCTGAGGTGCGCACCGCAGCCAAGATCCCTCCCCAGGTCCCGGGCCAGGGACCGTACGTACGTGCCGGTGGACACCTCGGCGACGAAATCGACTTCGGGTAGCCGGATATCGACGATCTCGAGAGCGTGAACGTTCACGGCACGGGCCGCCAACTCGATCGTTTCACCGGCGCGAGCGGCCACATAGGCGCGGCGACCCGCCACCTTCTTCGCCGAGAACGCCGGCGGGACCTGACCGTGCTCCCCTCGAAGGCGATCGGCAGCTCGCTCGATGTCCTCCCGCGTCACGGATCGCCAATCGTCGGAGCGTACGGTGACCGCCCCGGTGCGGTCCTCGGTGTCGGTCTCAAGCCCCAAGGCGGCTGTGGCTGAGTAGGTCTTGGAAAGCAAGTGGAAATACTCCGCGAGGCGAGTGGCGCGCCCCACGCACAGAAGGAGCAGCCCACTGGCGAATGGATCCAGTGTGCCCGTGTGTCCGACGCGCCTCACGCCGAGGACCCGTCGCGCCACCTGGATCACGTCGTGGGACGTCGGCCCCTCCGGCTTGTCCACCAGGAGCAAGGCCGGGAGATCAGTCTCCCTCATCGTCCCCGTGTTCGCCCAGGGCTTCGTCCAACAGGGACTCGATGTGCTGAACGTGCTCGAGGGCCCGGTCGGCATGAAACCGGAAGTCGGGAATACGGCGGAGATGAAGCTCACGTCCAAGGCGTCTCCGGACGAAGCCTTCGGCGCTCTCAAGCCCTGTGATCGCGTCCTCCACCGAAACTTCATCGGTGAGAGTTCTCACATAGACATCGGCGTAGGAAAGATCCCGAGTGGCTTCGACTCGCGTGACGGTGACCGAACGCACCCGCGGATCTTTGATCTCGGCCTGCACCAATCTGGCGAGCTCCTCACGGAGCAGCTGATTCAGGCGTATCGTTCTTCGGTTCGGTGGCATGCAATCCCCGCTGGCGCCCGGACGCGCTCGATTCAGAAGATCTCGGACTCGGTCTCGAGAACGTATACCCGGGGATCGGAAGCGATCAGAGCGTCCGCACGATCGAGGATTGAGCGTGCGAGCGTCGCGTCAGAGGACACGAACGCGATACTGACTTCCGCCCTCCGCATCTCGTTCTGAAAGGCCGTCTCAGCAGCCGAGACCTTCAGGCGCGACCTCGCACGGTCCCGGAGTCCATGCACTACGCGCCGCTTGTCCTTGAGCGACTGACAGTCCGGGATTCGAAGCTCCCACCGCGCCCTGCCGTACACCGCCGCCACGACGTCAGTCCCTGTGTGTCAGGACGCCTGGCCGCTCTCGGCCAGGGTGCGGGCAATTTCCTCGACCCGATACGACTCGATCACGTCGCCGACCTTAATGTCGTTGAATCCTTCAATTGCGATGCCACACTCATATCCGTCGCGCACCTCGCGGACGTCCTCCTTGAAGCGCCGGAGACTGCCGATACTGCCCTCGTAGACCTGCACGTAGTCCCTCAGCAGGCGCACCCGGAGATTCCTCTGGATGGAGCCCGACACGACGTAGCACCCGGCAACGGTTCCAGCCTTGGGCACCTTGAAGGTCTCACGGACTTCGGCAGTCCCCATCATGACCTCACGCTCTTCCGGCCGCAGCAGCCCCTCGAGGGCCATCCTGACGTCTTCCACCGCCTCGTAGATCACACTGTACAGTCGGATTTCCACGTCTTCCTTCTCGGCAACGTCACGAGCTTTGACGTCCGGGCGGACGTGGAATCCGATGACGGAGGCGCCGGTGGTCGTGGCAAGCAGGATGTCCGATTCGTTGATCGCACCCACTCCCCTATGAACCACATCTACGGCCACTTCAGCCGTCCCCAGCCGCTCGAGCGAATCTGCCAGGGCTTGTAGAGAGCCGTCCGTATCGCCCTTGATCACCAGGTTCAACGTGGCCTGTCCCTGTTCCTGCACCGCCGTGAAGATGTCCTCCAGGCGCGTGCCCTTCTGTCGCCTCCGGATGTCCTTTTCACGCTCCAACTGTTGCCGGCGGGACACGATCTCACGAACCCGAGAGGCATCCATCTCGACCAGGTGGTCCCCAGCCTGCGGGACTCCCTCGAGACCAAGGATTCGAACGGGAATGGAGGGACCGGCTTTCTCCACGGTGTTACCGCGCTCGTCCAGCAGAGCACGTACGCGTCCTGCCTGGAGACCGCAGATGAAGTTGTCTCCGACATTGAGCTCGCCGCTCTGCACGAGCACTGTCGCTACCGGACCCATCCCGCGATCGAGCTCCGCCTCGACCACCGAGCCTCTCGCCATACCTGTCGGAACCGCCTGGAGGTCGAGCATCTCGGCCTGGAGGAGGACCTTTTCGAGCAGGTCATCCACGCCCTCTCCCGTCTTGGCTGAGACCTGCGCCGAGAGAACGTCGCCCCCAAATTCCTCGAGGATGACCTCCTGGGACAGCAGGTCCTGCTTGACCTTGGGCACGTTGGCTGTGGGCAGGTCGACCTTGTTGATCGCCACGACGATCGGCACGCCCGCGTTCCGAGCGTGACTGATCGCCTCCACCGTCTGTGGCATCACCGCATCGTCGGCTGCCACCACGAGAATCACGAGGTCCGTGACCTCTGCGCCCCTAGCACGCATGGCCGTAAAGGCTTCGTGGCCCGGGGTGTCGAGGAAGGTCAGAGCCTTGTCTCCCTGGACCACCACGTGGTACGCGCCGATGTGCTGGGTAATACCCCCCGCCTCTCCGGCGATGACATTCGTCTCGCGTACGACATCAAGGAGGGATGTCTTACCGTGGTCCACGTGACCCATTACGGTGACAACTGGCGCACGAGGCGCAAGCTCCCCTTCCTCTTCCGCCTCCTGGTGTAACTCGACCAGGTCCGCTTCGTACGCTTCCTCCCGCGCCACCTCGAAACCGAATTCATCGCAGATGAGTTCGATCTGATCGAAATCAAGCCTCTGGTTGATCGTCACCATCAGGCCGAGGTTCTTGAAGGCCGACGTGATGATCTCCTGGGGAGTCTCGTTGATCAGGTCGGACAACTCCGCAATCGTGAGGAACTCGTTCACACGGACTTGAGTGATTTCCTCCGCCTCTTTGGCCTCACGAGCCTCTCGCTCCACCTCCTGCTGCGTCGGGCCGACATCTCGGCGGCGGCGGCGCTGCGAACCTCCGCCCATGGCAGCGAGAGTCTTCTTCACGCTCTCTTGCACGGCGTCCTGATCGACGCGGCGCCGGCGCTTGCGATCCCGCTTGCCCCTCTTACGACCGTCGGTCGTGTATCCCTCGGCCTTGATCCTGACCGTGCCACCCGGCGCCGCCGAGGCCGCCGGCGCCGCAGGAGTCGCAGGAGTCGCCGCCGCCGGTGTCGCGGGAAGACCCCGACGCACCGGTTTCGGCTTGACGGTACGCCTGGGCTTCGCAGGGGGCGCCTCCTCGGCCACTTCATCGCCGCCCTCAACCTCCGCGGCGACGACCTGGTCCGGCTCCGGCGGCAGCTCGACATCCTCGAGCACGACCTCGTCCACGTCGTACTCGTCCGCCGAGGCGACTTCCTCGATTTCCTCCGTCCCCTCGGCTGCGACCACCGACGGTTCGTCGCCCTCTTCCTCGTCCGATTCGAGGACAGCCGACACGGGCTCCGCCTCCGCGTCGACAGTCACATCGACCAATTCGGCCTGCGACTCGTCGCCCTCTTCCTCGGAAACGACCTCGACGATCTCCGCTTCGACGATCTCCGCCTCGACGATCTCCGAGGCCTTTCGACGCCGTCGTCGACGCGTTCCAGTCACGGTGTCCGGGGCCGCATGCGCTCCGGTACGCCGCTCCCTTTCCAGCCGTGCGTGCAGCCGCGCGATCTGGTCTTCCGACACGCTGGACATATGACTCCGCACGCGCACGTCCATCTCGTGCAGCATGTGAATCAACTGCTTGCTGTCTATGCCCAGATCTTCGGCAACTTCATAGACGCGGAATGTCGCCAACGCCTGTCCTCCTTAGTGTTCCGTCCGTTACTCCGTAGTCGTCTGCACTTCACCAACGATCCTCGAGCCGAACCCCCGGTCGCGAATCCCCACGACCACCACCTCCGGTCGGCCCACGGCGCGTCCGAGCCCAATTCGCGTGCCACGGGTCACGACCTCCAGGTCCGACATCTCCAGCATGCCGCGCAGCCTCTTGCGCGCGTTCTCCGTCGCATCCTCCGCCACCACGACAACCCTCAACTCACCGCGGCGCGCCGCGTCCCGGACAGCCCGCGTCCCTACCACCGCAAACCCGGCCCGGCGGGCCAGGCCGACGAGTTGCAGGACACTGCGATCCCGGTCGGCACCCGGCCCTGCTCCCTCCAGCACCACTTCGATCAGTCCTCGGCCTTACCCGGCTCCTCTTCGACGGCCAACGACGCTTCGGTCTCCGAGATGGCAGCGCCTACCGGCTCACCCTCCGACTCGCCTGACGGCTCTGCCGCCTCGGGCTCTTCGACTTCTTCTGTCTCTTCTGCTTCCGCAGGCTTGTCGGCGAGCTCGCCTTCTTCAACCAGCGCTGGAGCCTCTGATGCGGCCTTTGGAGCACCGGCCGGTGCTCCACCTCCCGGCACCTCGTCTTCCACCGTCAACTCATCGATGAGCGCGAGAATGGCCGTCGCGTCGTCTTCACTGATGCCGGGCACCTTAAGGAAGTCATCCCGGTCCATGTCCAGCACGTCGAAGAACGTGTTGATACCGGCCGCCTGCAACGCCGCGAGAGTCGTCGGCTGTATGTCTTCGAGCTCCGACAGCGGGAAATCGGAGACCTCGTATTCGTCCCCACCCCCGAACAGGCTCGATTCCGCCCCACGCGACAGCCAGTCCCGGCTGGAATAGAGGTCTATCTGCCATCCGATGAGCTGCGACGCGAGACGGACATTTTGCCCGTTCCGTCCAATTGCCAGCGACAACTGGTCCTCGTCCACGATGGCCGTGATCACGTGCCTCTCCGAATCCGAGATCACTTTTGAGACCTTGGCCGGAGCCAGGGCCCGCCGGGCGAAGATCTCCGGATCCGGGTGCCACGGAACGATGTCGATGCGCTCGCCCGACAGCTCCGAAACCACGGCCTGCACGCGAGAGCCCTTGAGCCCGACGCAGGCGCCGACGGGATCGACCGAGTCATCTCGCGAAGACACGGCGACTTTCGTTCGGCCCCCTGCCTCTCGGACGATTTCCTTGATCTCGACGATGCCCTGGTAGATCTCAGGCACTTCGATCGCGAACAGGGCCTTCACGAACAGTGGATCGGCCCGCGACAGGATCAACCTGGGGCCTCTCGGCGTTTCCTCGAGCTTTCCGAGAACCGCCCGGATCGTCTCGCCCTGGCGAAACCGTTCACGGGGGTTCTGCTCGCGCCACGGGATCACGGCCTCAGCCTCCCGAACGCGATTCAGCATGACGACGATCTTGCCTCTCTCGATCGCCTGCACCTCGCCTGAAACGAGGTCGCCCACCATGCCGCTGAACTCCTCGCGAATGCGATCTCTCTCACCCTCACGGACGCGCTGAATAATACGCTGCTTCGCCGCCATTACCGCGTTGCGGCCAAAGTCGGAGAACTCGACCGGGATCTCGAGCAGGTCGCCGACCTGGAAGTCCGGGTCATCCCATCGCGCTTCTTCGAGGGACGTCTCTCGCGCAGGGTCCTCGACGGTCTCGACGACCTCTTTGAGGACCACGATCTTCATGTCCCCCTCGGGGCGGATCTCGATCTCGGCCTCAACCGGCCCGCCGAAACGCCGCGCCAAGGCAGCGTGAATTCCGTCCCGGATGAGGTCATGCAACTCGTTGTCTGACAGCGATTTATTCGCTGCCATCACACGAAACGCTTCAATGACCGGAATCTGATCGCTCATATGACGTCTCTATCCTCCATGCGCCCTCAAGACTATCCCGCGAACTCGTAGACCAGCGTGGCCTTGGCGATGTCAGACAACGCTATCCTCGCCCGATCGCCATCCACTTCCAGAACCACCACTTCATGACCGGCTTCCCCTTCGAGCCCGATCAGTCGGCCGACGACTTGCCGGCTTTCTCCCACCAGCGCTCCAGCCCCCCGCAACCGCACCTTCTCCCCGGCAAACCGCACGAAGTGACGCGCCTTTGTGAGCGGCCGATCTACTCCTGGCGACGACACCTCGAGGACCCATTCGTCCTCGCCGCCCGACGCCCTCTCTTCCAGAAAGACGCTCACCGCCCTGCTCACCCCTGCGCAATCGTCCACCGTCACGCACGAGTGACCCGGTCGGCCGTCCGGTCGGTCCACCCTCAGACGAAGCAGGGGGCGTCGTCGCCCCCCGCCGCGTTCCATCGAGACCAACTCGAAGCCTATGCCGGAGATGAACACCTCCAGCTCTCGCTCCAGACTCCCTGGCATACAGCCACGCCACCTTCGCTGCGCCCGCGCTCCGCGAGCGACCCGCAACAAAAAAGTGGGGCCGATAAGGGTTCCCCACTTCAACTTCCTTCCTGAGCCTCCCCGGCTGGCCAGCGCCGAGCGGCTTTCTCCGGCCGTGAACCTAGCAGAGAGGCGACGCTATCGCAATTCCCGCCCTCGGTTCGTCGAACGAGGTCTCGTCGGCGTCCCCGGCACGAGCCCCAGGAAAGCGGCCATCCTGCCCGCCTCTGACCCTCGTGCTCGGTGCGAGTGGAGGTGCTCCGGCCCGCATCGGGTACACCACTCCGATCGCAGAACGCGATTCGGTGCGACGCCCGCCCCCACGGCCCGGAGCAACAGCTCAGCGCGGAGATCCAGACGGGCCGGCCGGCTCGCATCCCTGCGGAAGGCACGAAGGACGTCGGCTCCCACCTCGTAGCACGACCCGCAGATCGAAGGTCCGAAATACACGGCCAGGTCGGCGGGGCCGACCCCGAAGCGACGCTCCAGCAGCGAGAGGCCGACCTCGAGGATCCCGCCCGCGACCCCTCTCCAACCGGCGTGAAGGAGCGCAATGCAGCGACCGGCGACATCGACGACGAACACCGGAACGCAATCGGCGGCCGTAACCGCCAGCAGGACACCCTTCTCGGAGGTCATGAGACCGTCGGCCTCGCCTTCCACCCGCGATCCTCCACCCGGGGGGGAGCCCACCTCCACCACGCGGATCCCGTGCACCTGACGCGCCACCACCGAAGAGTGCATACCGGTGGCCCCCGACAGCATCTCGTAGCGACGCGTGACGTCACGGGAGAGGCCGCCGGTCGTGAGGCCGAAATCCGACTCCGAACCCGCCCCCTCCCCCGCGCGCACGGCCGTGATGCCCGCCAGCACTCCGGGGTGAACCGCTTCCCACTCCTCGAACCGGTGGTAGAACGCGTCAGGGCCTTCGGCACCCGGATGCCGCCGGCCGCTCAGAGGCGCTCCTCGACACGCTCGATGTTGGCTCCGAGGGCACGCAGGCGTTCGTCAATCCGCTCGTACCCGCGCTCGATCTGACCGATGTTGTGGATCCGACTGACGCCATCGGCCGCCAGCGCTGCGATCAGGAGTGCCATGCCTGCCCTGATGTCGGGGCTCTCCACCGTGGAGCCCCGCAGATGCGATGGCCCCACCACCACAGCACGGTGAGGATCGCACAGGACGACCCGCCCACCCATGGCGATGACCTTATCGGCAAAGTACATGCGCGACTCGAACATCTTCTCGTGAATCAGGATGGTGCCCCTGCACCGGGTCGCCACCACGAGAGCGATCGACATCAGGTCAGCTGGAAACGCGGGCCAGGGGCCGTCACCGAGGCTGGGGACCTGGTCGCCGAGGTCGGCCTCGATCTCGAGCGATTGGTCCGCTGGGACGTGCAGTTCCGTCCCCTTCAGGTCACAGTGAATGCCAAGCCGTTCGAACCCGATGCGAAGCGGATCCATATGAGCCCCGTCGACATCCTCGATGACGAGATCGGAGCCGGTAATCGCCGCGAGGCCCACGACACTGCCGATCTCGATATGGTCGGCTCCCAACCTGTGGTTCGTTCCACCCAGCCGCTCCACCCCCTGGATCGTGAGACCATGCGTGCCGACGCCATGGATCTCCGCACCCATGGATACGAGGAAGGCGCACAAATCCTGCACATGCGGTTCTGCGGCAGCGTTTCGCAGTCGGGTCGTCCCCTCGGCCGTGACCGCCGCGAGGATGGCGTTCTCCGTACCGGTCACGGAAGGCTCGTCGAGGAAGATGTCCGCTCCCTGGAGCCTCCGGGTCCGCAGCTCGTACCGATCTCCGACCTCCACCTCGGCTCCCAGCTTCCCGAGTGCGAGGAAATGCGTATCCAGCCGGCGGCGGCCGATCACATCCCCGCCGGGTGGCGGCAGCACAACCGAACCCGACCGGGCCAGCAATGGGCCGGCCAGAAGGATGGATGCCCTGATCTTCCTGGAGAGATCCGGGTCGAGTTCACCGCCGATCACCCCTCGCGGATCGATCACGACGCGCCCCCGGCCCTCCCAATCGACCGTAGCGCCGACGCTCTCCATCAGTTCGATCATCGTCCGAACGTCCAGGATGTCGGGGACGTTGTCCAAGACGACAAGTTCGTCGGCCAGAAGGGACCCGGCCAGAATCGGCAACGCGGCGTTCTTATTGCCCGCCGGCTTGAACCGACCGCCGAGCTTGGCGGGCCCCTCGATCCGGTAGTGCATCATTACCCTCGCGTCGTGTCGTTCCGGTTGCGTGCGCGTCGCGTTCGCGGAGGCAAGTTAGGTTACGCCCGTTGGCCCCGGCAACGCGGCTTCCGGTCGTCTTGACAGGTTTTCCGAGAGTCCTCTATGCTTCTTGGATCGCCCGCGGCGGCGCGGACCGCGCGACCGGCCCCAACCCTGGGATGACGGCGCCATGACGCTCACGGAATACCTGGCTGAAGACCGGGTCGTCACCGAGATCCAGGATGACGACGTCCGGGGCATCCTCAAGCAACTGCTGGCCCCGGTCGTCGGCGGCAGCACCACCGAGAGACTGCTGGCCGCACTGCTGGCGCGCGAGAAGGGTCTCAGCACCGGCATCGGGCATGGGATGGCGATCCCCCATGCGATCAGCTCTT
>JAUVPT010000072.1 GCA_030598525.1 Gemmatimonadota bacterium | reverse complement strand
GCACCTCCAGAGCGACCCCACGGGGTTCGACGACTGGCAGGTCCTGATCGGCCCGGGCCCCTACTACAACCCGCCGATGCTGACCGCGGCGGGCGAGACGAAGCTCGAGGGCTACACGACCGAGATCATCACCGACCTGGCGCTCGAGTGGCTGCGCACCGGCCGCCGGAGCGACGCCCCCGTCCTCCTGATGGTCCAGCACAAGGCGCCGCACCGGAACTGGATGCCGGGCCCGGAGCATCTGAGTACGTACGATGGCGAGATGATCCCCGAGCCCGAGACCCTGTTCGATGATTACGCGGGCCGCGCCTCACCGGCCTCGAGCCAGGAGATGACGATCGCCCGGCACATGAGCCTGCAGTACGACCTCAAGGTGGCCCCGGCGTCCGACGACGCGTCACAGGAGTGGCAGGTCCAGGCCTGGGAGGGAACGTACGGACGCCTGTCCGACGAGCAGCGGGACGCGTGGGACGCCGCCTATGGCCCGCGAAACGCAGCTTTCCACGACGCAAACCTCGAGGACGACGAGCTCACGCGGTGGAAGTACCAGCGGTACATCAAGGACTACTTGCGCACCATCGCGTCGATCGACGACAACCTGGGGCGGATCCTGGACTGGCTCGATGAGACCGGGCTCGCGGAGAACACGGTGGTGGTCTACTCGTCGGACCAGGGCTTCTTCCTGGGCGAGCACGGCTGGTACGACAAGCGCTGGATGTACGAGGAGTCGTTCCGAACTCCGCTCATCGTGCGCTGGCCGGGGCAAGCAGCCGCTGGCGGCGCGTCCGGGGCGATCGTATCGAACCTGGACTTCGCGCCGACGTTTCTGGATATGGCGGGCCTGGAGGCTCCGCCTGACATGCAGGGCCGCAGCCTGGTTCCGCTGCTCGCCGGCGAGACCCCGGCCGATTGGAGAACCAGTTTCTACTACCACTACGACGAGGCCGAGGGGCCGCTCGCCGGGGCCGAGCACTACGGCGTGGCCACCGGTCGCTACAAGTGGATCCGCTATCCGGCCACGGACGAGTGGGAGCTGTTCGACCTGGAGTCAGACCCGCGTGAGCTGAAGAGCCGTGCGACCGACCCGGAGTACGAGGCGATTCGGGCGGAACTGGAAGCCGAACTGGAGAGGCTGCGCGAGGAGCTGAGCGTGCCCTGAAACCCGAGAGCGGGGTGGGGGCGGCTCTCAGAGCGGCCCGCTCTGGCCCCGTGTGGGCTTGGCCCCGCTCCCGGTACGTTGATGTACACCAGGAGGGAGCCTGCGTTTCGGGCACAATCCAACCACACCCACTAGATTAAGATTACCCTCTCTCGCTCCTTCGCGGAGCCGCTATGACTGGCAACCTGTACGCTGCCTGGATCGGATTCCTGCTCGGTGCGCTCGCGGGGGCCACCGCCGGTCTGTTCTTCGACCGCGAGACGTGGCTCGGTGGCTACGCGGACTGGCGTCGCCGCATGGTCCGCCTGGGGCACATCTCCTTCTTCGGCATCGGGCTCCTGAACCTCGGATTCTTCCTCACAGTCGAGGCGCTCGGACTCCTGGTCGGAGTGCGGATGCCGGCATATCTGCTAATCGTCGGAGCGGCGACGATGCCCCTCGTGTGCTACCTGTCGGCGTTCCGGAAGGGCTTTCGGCACCTGTTCTTCGTCCCGGCGGCCGCCGTGACGCTCGCGCTCGCTCTGTTCGTGTGGAGGCTCGCGGTCCTGTGAGAATCGGACTGCTGGCCATGAGCGGGATCCGGGTGGTGGACGAGGAACTCCTGCGCCTCGGCCTCACGCTTCCGGGCTTCGTGGAACGTGGCGAGACGATCGCGTCGCTTCCCAGCCTCGGCCTCCTCACCCTGGCCGCGCTCACCCCGTCGGAGCACGAGGTCGAGTACCTGGAGGTACCCGATCCCCGTTCACTGGACGAGCTTCCCGACGGTTTCGATCTGGTGGCCATCTCGTCCTACAGCGCTCAGATCCTGGAAGCGTACGATCTTGCGGATCGGTATCGGGAGGCGGGCGTCCTGGTCGTCATGGGAGGACCGCATGTTACCGCGCTTCCGGAGGAGGCAGCGGAGCATTGCGATGCGGTCGTCGTGGGAGAGGGCGAGCCGTGCTGGAGCCGTGTCCTGTCCGATTGCGCGCGTCACCGCCCGGAAGGCATCTACGATGCTCGGCCCCACGACTACGATCTCGCCGAGGCTCCCGTCCCGGCGTTCGAGCTGCTCGATATCTCGCACTACAACCGGCTGACCGTTCAGGCCAGTCGGGGATGTCCCCATCGGTGCGAGTTCTGCGCCAGCTCGGTGCTCCTCACCGACCGATACAAGCAGAAGCCGGTGGACAACGTCGCCCGCGAGATCGATCGCATCCTCGAGATCTGGGATCGACCTTTCATCGAGTTCGCCGACGACAACGCGCTCGTCAACCGCGCCTACTGGAAGGAGCTCTTGGCCCGGCTCAGCACTAAGAGACTGCGGTGGTTCGCGGAAACGGACCTGTCGGTGGCCCGCGATTCCGAGCTGCTGGACTTGATGCGGGAGAGCGGGTGCGCACAGGTCCTGATTGGACTGGAGAGCCCGGTCGAGGACGGCCTGCCGGGACTCGAGCTGATAAGCGATTGGAAGCGCAAGAGATTCCCCGAGTATCGGGAAGCGATCCAGGAGATCCAGTCACACGGCATCACCGTCAACGGCTGTTTCGTGATCGGCCTCGACGGTCAGACTCCGGAGATTTTTGACCAGGTGTTCGAGTTCGTGCGCGATTCGGGTCTGTATGAAGTGCAGATCACGATCCTTACGCCGTTCCCGGGCACTCCCCTCTACGACCGCCTGCTGGACGAGGGGCGGATCCTCGAGCCGCGGGCCTGGGATCGCTGCACCCTGTTCGACCTCAACTATCGACCGCAGAACATGAGCCCGAAGGAGCTGGCGGACGGCTTCAAGCAGCTCAGTGTAAGGCTGTACAGCGAGGAATTCACGCAGTGGAGGCGCAACCGATTCAAGGAGGCCCTCCCGGAGGGCCTCCGCCAGAAGGGGAGAGTGTCCTGATGAGCATGCGCCCTATTCGAGTACTGTTCCTGGTGGCCGCGCTATACGACGGGATCCTCGGGATCGCGTTCCTGATCGCGGCCCCTTCCCTTTTTGAGTGGGTCGGGATCACGCCCCCCAACCACTTCGGCTACGTTCACTTTCCGGCGGCACTGCTGATCGTGTTCGCTCTCATGTTCCTGGCGATCGCACGCAACCCGGTGGCCAATCTCAGCTTCGTACCGTACGGAATCTTGCTCAAGGTCTCCTACTGCGCCGTCGCGTTCTTCCATTGGTTCGCGGCCGGCATCCCGTTCATCTGGAAACCGTTCGCCATCGCCGACTTGGTATTCCTGGCCCTGTTCTTCTGGGCGTATTCGGTACTGAAGAAGCAGGCTCTCGAGACTGTATCGTCCGCCTGAGGCGGCGGGCTCACGACCTTCACAGGAGGTTGGAATCCATGCGCAAGTTCCTATCCGTAGCCCTGTTGGGGCTCGTCGGCGCGTGCCAGCCGGGTCCCGCGTCGCTGAGCGAGGCGGACGTCGCGGCCATACGCGCGCTGGGCGATGTCTACGCCCAGGCCGTCATCGCGGCAGACGCGGATGCCGTGGCCGAGTCGTACGCGGTGGACGCGACCGAGATGCCGCCGAACGAGCCCTCCGTGAGCGGGAGGGAGGCCATCCGGGAGAAGTACGTGGCGGGCTTCTCGTATGGCATCTCTTCCGTCGAATTCACGATGACATCGCAAGAGATCTACGGAACGGGCGACCTGGCCTACGACCGTGGCACCTGGACCTGGAGCGGAGTGCTGCCGGGAATGGCCGAGCCGGTAGCCGATACCGGCAAGTACCTCTCGATCGCGCGCCGGCAGGGTGACGGGGCCTGGCTGTATACGGACGTGATCTGGAACTCCGACACGCCGCTGCCGGAGGCGGAGCCAGCAGCGGACGAACCGCTGATGGAATAGGCCATAGATCCAGGAGGCACTGTGACCGATGAGGGAACTCGGCCGCGAAGAGGCTGGAACCTGTTCTACCTCGCTGGAGTCGGGTGGCTGCTGCTCGCCGCCCTGGCGTTCCGGGCGTACTACTCGGGCTCGGCACCGTTCGATACGCTCGGCATTCCCCTGTCGCAGCTCGCGCTGGGGGTGATCTTCACCTGGATCGGGTGGAGACGGGCCAAGAAGCCGGAGTAACAGGCGGCGTCACTCGACCCACGAAGAGTACTCCGACCGTACATAGGGTCTCGCGAACCACACGAGGAGAAACACCGGGAACGCGAGCAACAGCACGAGCGCGAACCCGAGCCCGAGCGCGGCGGCCGTCTGCCAGCTAACGATCGACAGACCCGGGATGTCGCCGGCGTACCGGGAGAGCAGCCAAATGGCCCAGCCGATGTCGGCGATGGCCCAAGCGATGGCCAGCCACGCCCAGGTCCGGCACAGGAAGATCCCCGACGGGCGTCGCCGGTGCAGACGCAACGATCCCACGACGAGCGACAGGCCCAGTCCCATCTGGATCACGGTGGATGCCAACTGCCAACCCGTGGGGCGCAGCGCGGCCGCCATGAGGGCCGCCATCTCGGGCGAGAAGAACCGGCGCCAGTCCTCCTCCGTCCACGTCAGCTGCATCCACAGGTCGTCGATCTGGTCGATGAAGATCAGGACGCCGAGGACGATGCCCATCGTCCCTATCACTCGCGGCCATCGTGCGTGTGGCGGATTCGCCTCGCGAGAAACGTCCGGACCGAATTCGTCTGAAGTGTTCACTGGCCGGCCTGCCTCCTCCACAGCAGGATCAGAAGGCGATCCTGAGACCAAGCCGGAAGAGCTGGTCCGACGTCTCGAAACGGACGTTCGAACCGAAGGTGCTCTCGTACTGCTGACCGAAAGCAAGCTCCTGTTCTTCCACGGTGAAGACCCCGTCTCCGTTGCCCCACCGTTCCTCGGCACGCATGAGCGAATACTTGTTGAAATCGGTCTCCGGCGACTCGACCTCGATGTCGAAATCACGGATCAGGGCGTCACCGTCCAGCCGCGTGTCCGTGAGGGCTACCAGGAGCTGTGCATCGTGGAACTGCTGGTTGACGATCCCAGCCGTCTCGAGGAAGACCCTGCTGTTGTTCGTAATGTTGAACGGGTTCCGCCAATCCAGGAAGGCCTGCAGGTTCCAGCCCCTGCCGAGTTGGAAGCCCTTGGTGAACCGAAGGTCGATCGACGTCGTCCACGGCGTCTGCATGCTGTTGATCGAGCTCTGTGGGGTGCCGGCGAAGCTGGGCGGGCCGACCTGACCGGAGCCCTGCTGGACCAGCTTTGTGTAGGGAAGTCCACTGCGCAGGCGCAGGATGGCGAACACGCCGAAGTCGGACAGGATCGATCCCATCGCGGACCCCTGCATGTAGTCCACCGGGAAGTGCAGGCTGCTCGTCAGCGAGATGTTGTGCTTCCGGCTCTGCTCGAGCGGCAGCAACACTTCGGGCGGATTCGGTGGCTCACCCGTCAAGAGTGAAATGTTGGAATGCCCCCGCGCAACCAGCCTGATGTAAGTAAACGGATCGGAGCCGGTGCCGCGCGCATCGATGAAGCTGTACGCGAGGCTGTTCACCGACAGGTTACCAAAGGCCTTGTCCATCTTGACCTCGAAACCGTTCGACTCCGTCCAGTCCTTGTTCGTGATGACGTTGATGAACAGTGTCGCGCCCTCTCGGTTCGGATCCTCGAACGGAAACTTCCGCGCCGACAGGGCTGAGCGCTGCTTCTTGTTGAACGCCGATACGTCGAACACGAGGCTCTGGCCGATCAACTGCCGGTATCCGAACTCGAACGTCCGGGTGCTCGGCAGGTCGATGTCACGGCCCCACGTCTGGTTCGTGTTGGCATTCACGAGGTCGAAGTTCGTGTTCTGCATGAACCCGACCGTCTGCGCCGCCGTGCCCGCCTCACCGGCCGCGAAGCCACCCGCCGTGAAGAACGCCGGGGTCTGTACGAAACGGCCATAGCTCAAGCGGAACGTCGAAGTCGGCGTGACCGGGAAGCTGGCTCCCAGCCGCGGGCTGAACTCGGACTTCGTCGTGCCCTCGATGAAGTTGCTCTTGCAGGGCGCCGACGGATCGAACGAGTCCGGTCCACAGGCGTTCAGCGGCACGTATCCGCCCGTCTCCGAGTCGAAGCGCGTGAAGCCCTGCTTCAGGCTGTCGGGCACGTTGAACACGTATCCCGGAACCCGGGAGTAGTCCGCACCCGGATCCAGGTAGTCCCACCGGATTCCACCTTCGAGCACCAGGTCGCCGATGTCGAGGCGGTCCTGGAGGAAGGCCCCGATTCGAATCGGGTTCCCTTTCTCGGGCAGCGGCACATCCTCGTACAGCGGGATGTTGTTGGCGAGCATGTCGATGTTCATGTACTCACCACCGAGCTTCACCCGGTTGAACCGGCCGAGCTGCCAGTCCAGGGTGGCGCGCAGCTGCAGGCGATCCTCGTTGACCTTCTGGAGGCCGCCGTTCCCGTACCCGTTGATATTGAAGCCCGTGCGCATCCCGTACGGGTTGGCGCGCAGGTTGTCGGCCAGACCGGTCAGCGATTGCGAGAGGTCGAGGTCCTGACGCTGTGGGTAGAAGCGCATGCTGTCGTACGGCACGCCGTTCGACCGGTACGCGTTCAGGAACTCGTCGTCGAAGTCGAACGCCGGGATACCGGTGATCTTATGATCGTCCGGAATCAGGAATTCGGGGTTCGAGAACGCGAACCCGAGGAACGGATCTCGATTGTCCTGCCACCAGCTGTTCGTCAGCGTTCCGAAAGTGTAGCGGTCCGTCTGGTAGCTGGCCCGGATGTCCAGGGCGAGCTGCTGCTCGGCCGACTGGGTGATCGTCTGGAACCAGCCCAGCGTGAACACGTTACGCGTGTTCACGCTGCCGTCGTAGTTGTCCAGCCGGAACAGGTTCGTGAAGTTGCCGCGGCCGTACCCTTGATTCCGGTTGCGCGTGAACGCGAAGTTCACCCGCGAGCCGCGAGGCAGCTGCCAGTTCAGATTGAACGTCATCAGGTCCGACTGGCTCCAGTTGACCGGATTCGTCCGGCCGTTGTCCCACGGCACGTAGTTCAGGGCCGTGACGTCCACGAAGTCCGTCGCTCCGGCCGTGCTCGACCCGCGCGCCTCCGCGAAGATCGCGTCCTGACCCGCCGTGCACAGACTCTCGTACTGCGAGCCACTCGGGCACGTGTCGATTCCGTCGATCACGAACCGCATCGGAGCTTCCTCGGTGCGGCTGGACTGCTGTCCCGACGCCGTGCCGGCGAAGAAGAACGTCACCGGGCCCGCGATCGGGCCGCCAAGCGTCAGCTCCGCACGGTTGAAGTTAGTCCGCCAGGAAGTCGGGGCCAGCTGGTCCGTGAACACCTCCAGCGAGCCAGTGAACTTCGCGCCACCGGAG
>JAUVPT010000082.1 GCA_030598525.1 Gemmatimonadota bacterium | reverse complement strand
CGGGGGGGCAGCGATGAGAGGAAGCGTCACAACCCTGGCACTCGCCTGCATGGCTGCGTTCTCCACGACAGCGAGCGCGCAGAGCCTGAAGGGGTCAAAGAGCTCCCTCGACGCTCAGAACCGGGTCGCCCGGCAGCACGACTTCACATACATCAGCACCACCGCACAGGCGAAGCGGTTCGTCGAACTGGGGTACCTGGTTCACGTGAAGAGCAACGGCGACTACCACGTCAACCGGATCTCCCACCCGTACGCGCGGCCCGAAGTCGAGCTGTTCGTTTCACGTCTCGGGAGGCAGTACCGGAACGCGTGTGGTGAGCAGCTTGTGATCACCAGCCTCACGAGACCCACCAGCCGTCAGCCGAGGAACGCCTCGTCGCGGTCGGTCCATCCGACCGGCATGGCCCTCGACGTCCGGCGAAGCAACAGTCGGGCGTGCCGCTCGTGGCTCGAGAAGGTGCTGCTGAGCCTGGAAGGCGCGGGAGTGCTGGAGGCGACGCACGAGAGGAGTCCGCCCCACTACCACATCGCCCTGTTCCCGAACCAGTACGCTTCCTATGTCGATCGAAGGCTGGCGGACGCCGGCCGGAGCGGCGAGCAGGAATACCGGGTACGCAGCGGCGATTCGCTGTGGTCGATTGCCCAGCTGCACGGGACGAGCATCTCGGAACTCCGGACGGTAAACGAGCTCAGGGGAAGCCGGATCTACGCCGGTCAGATGCTGACGGTACCGGCTGGACGGTAGTTCACTTCAGCTTGTTCTTCGCCTGACCGGGCGGGATTCGCCCATGCAGCTTCTTCAGTTGACCGGGCGGCCCACCGTGCGGATGTCTCGAGTAGACGCGCGCCGACGATGATCCGCGGTAGACGATGACCGGCGTCAGATTCGGACCCGGCGCTCTCACCGCAGCCCGATCAGAGATCTTTCCCTGCTGAGCAAGCCCGGGCGTGGCGAGAAAGACGCCGAGTGCTCCGGCACATGCCACGGCCGGGTATCGGGTTATGTCCATCTTCGCCTCCAGCTTCCAGGGAGAGCGGCGTATCTCAAGCAGATCTAGTCGATGCGGCGATCCGCTGCCCGCCAGGGGGGAGCTTCAACTCCAGCTTCGCCACGACAGCTTCCCCGAACCGATCGATCGACCTCGGGCTGGTGGGTCTTCTGGCCTTCACCAGTGGGTGGTTCGGGTTGCAGAGGACACGTGGAGCAAACCTGCGGTCTTACCTACAACGGACCTTGTCAGATTCGCGGCCCTTGGCGATAGTGGATTGTCGGTCCTACTGACGTCTGCCGGTCGGCGATTCGAGACCCGTCTCCCATTCGGGGCCTCGTAGCCCGGGGGATCAGAAGACCGGGGAGAAATCACCGGATCTCGCGACATCCCGACCGCTAAACGTGTAGCAACGGCTCTGCCCCCTGAGAGGGGGGAGCTACGCGATATTCCGGCGAGTCTACGCCGGTGATAGTCGAGTCGCCCGAAGTGCGATTGCAGGTCAGTCGCGACCCCCTCGCGGCGTGGTCTAGAAGGAGCACCGGGCATGTTCAGACCCGCTCGTCTGGAGTCGTTGCTGTGTATTGTGTCGAGCGCTCCGCTCGAGCGACTGGATTCACGGAGGAATTCCGATGAAGAGTCGTTTCTTGAGTGGCGCATCGGCCCTGGTATTGGGCCTCGCGCTCGTACTCGCCGCATGTGAGTCAGATCGGACGCTCCCGACAGCACCCGCGGATTCCGGGGAAGCGGGACCCAACTCACCTGACTTCAGAGTCAATCCGACGGATCTCGAGAACCCGGATCCTGAAGACTGGACCTTTCGGCCTGATTTCGACCTCAGCGCCTTGGTGTCTTCGAGCTCAATCGCTGCCATCGGCACGCTGACGCCGACGGAGCTCGTCGAGACCCTGGCGCCGGGTGAGACTGTCACGGAACAGAAGACGGCCAGCCTTCCCGCCCAGGCAGACGTGGTCGATATCGTGTTCGCGTTCGACATCACCGGAAGCATGGGTGGGGAACTGGACAATCTGAAGCTGAACGCCGTCGATATCATGAACTCGCTGGCCGGTCTGATCAGTGACGTGCAGTTCGGGCTGGTCAGCTTCGCCGACTACGAGGGGTTCTTCGAGACTTCCGAGTCGGTCGGCGGGTGCACGTATGCTTCCGTTTACGGCAACACCGGAGACGTTCCGTATGCCGTCAACCAGACCCTGGACTCCAGCATTACCACGGTCGCAGGCGCCATCGGAGCCTTGAGCCTGTCACCCGGGGGAGGCGCGGATTTCCCGGAGTCGTACTCCCGGGCACTGTGGGAGCTCACGCAGGAACTGCTGGGCAACACCGGGCCGGACGGCGCGGTAGACTGGCGACCGGAGGCACGGAGAATCGTGATCCTGTTCGGTGACGCGATTCCACACAGCTGTGACGTGTTCAATCCGGTGGAATCAGAACTCGGCTCGGATGTGCTGGTCTTTCTCGAGACCAGCGGATTGAATGACTTCGGCGTCGGCCTCGGTCGAGACGCGACACCAGGGACAGCCGATGATACGGCGATCCTGGATGTGATCGCCGATCTGGTGACGACGAATCTCACGCTCATCAGCCTGCACAGCACCCAGTTCAGGCTCAGCGGTACCGGCGGTGATATCGAGCCCACGCAGTTCCTGTGGGATTTCTATGCCGAAGAGACCGGCGGCACGAACTTCGAGATCAACGAGGATGGTTCGTTCCCCGAGGGAACGGATATCGTCGAGACGATTCTCGACCTCGTGGGCGATCAGATCACGACGGTGGACGAGCTCGTGCTCGACGTCTGCCCTGGAGACGAAGCATTCAGCGACTGGATCGTGTCGGTCGATCCGCCATCCTACGAGGAGATTTCGCTTCCAGCAGATCGGGGCTTCTCGCTGGTGGTCGGACCGCCATCGGGCACCGATCCCGGAGTGTATGCGTTCGGTGTGTGCGCGATCGGCGACGGCGCCGTGCTCGGCAGTCAGAGCGTGACGATCACGGTTCCCGGCGAAGAGGATCCGAGCGCGGACCTGGCGGTCACTAAGTCCGACTTCGCCGATCCGGTGATCGTCGGAGGCAACATCGTGTGGACGATCACGGTCGAGAACGCCGGACCCGACGCGGCGACAGGCGTCACCCTGACAGACGTGATGCCGACAGGCGTCACATTCGTATCGGCAGAATCGTCCGTGGGCAGCTGTTCGGAGTCCGGTGGCACCGTGACCTGTGAACTGGGCAGCCTCGCCGCCGGCGGGACCGCAACTGTCGCTCTGGTTGCCACAGCGGACGCGGCCGGCGAGATCTCGAACACGGTGCAGGTAACCAACGACCTGGCCGACCCGAACGAGAGCAACAACTCGGCCACCGAGACCACGACGGTGAGCGATCCACCACCACCTGGTGACCCTGCCGCCGACATCTCGGTCACCAAGGCTGCTGATGCTGATCCAGTGCTCGTCGGTGACGAGATCACGTGGACGATTTCAGTCGCCAACGCAGGACCCGACGACGCGACGGGCGTGATCGCGACCGATGTGCTGCCGGCCGGAATGACCTACGTGTCGGCAACCCCATCCGTGGGCAGCTGCTCCGAGTCCGCCGGCACCGTGACCTGTGAGCTCGGCACTCTCACTTCCGGTACTATCGTCGGCATCGCGATCGTCGCGTCGGCAGACACGGCTGGTGAGATCTCGAACACGGCCGAGGTGACCAGCGATGTGGCCGACCCGGACGGAAGCAACAACTCCGCCACCGAGACCACTGGTGCAATCGATCCACCGGAGCCAGGCGAGTGCGTGGTGGTCGACTTCGAGAGCAGCGGCTCACACCTGTCCATGGTGAGTTCGTTCGCGCTCGGTGAGTCCACGATCACTATCGGTGTCGAGCCGGGTGGAACGCACAGCCAGGCGGCTGCGGCTCTGTATGATACGGACACGGCAGGCGGACCGGACCCGGATCTCGAGTGGGATGGGGGCACGTGCGCCGACTGTGATGGTCAGGGCAACGTCCTGATCGTGGCCGACCTCAGCCTGGCGACGGAAGGCGACAGCGAGGATGGCGGAGTCATCGTGTTGACCGGATTCCCGGCCGGCGGCTACGGAATCGCATCGCTCACCGCACTGGACAGCGACCGCAAGGTGTTCACGGTCGCCGTGGATGGGACCCTGGTGGGAGCGTCGACGCCGGGCGCTGATGGAAACGTGCAGTTTCTGACACTCGAGACCAACGCGATTTCGTCTGAGGTCCGGATCGACTTGACCGGCGACTCCGGAGCGCTGGATGACCTGGAGTTCTGTCCGGCTGGAAACTGAGCAGGCAACTCCCGGCATGATCGGGAGCTGATCTCGCGGGAGCTGTAACCGATTCGCGAGGTCTCACGAACAACGAAGGCCCCGCCGCAGTACGCGGCGGGGCCTTGGCTCATCCCGGGAGCAAGCGTCGGGCGAAGTGCCCGGGTTCCTGCACGTCCTCGCGCCGCTTCGCGGACAGCGGCCCAGAAATCGATCCTCGCCCGGATGCCGAACAGCCAGATCGAGCTTGCATCGGGATTGAGAGCCGGACTGATCACCCACTGCACGTCAGGAGTGAATGCCAGGCGCTCGCTGAAGCAGAATCGGTAGAACACCTCGGCGGTATACTGGTCGCGCATCCCATCGCCCGTCGGGCGCGTCCAGTTGAAGCTCCCCGCGAGGAAATCGTGGGGCCGCAGCTTGTGGCCCACTCCTCCAGTCGCAGTCGACTTCGCCAGAGTGAACGCCCCCTTCCCGTTTCCTGCGCCGGCGAGAACGAATGGGATCCAGCGGCCGAACGTCCAGTTCGTCGCGAGGGCGTCGCTTGTTATCTGTTACCAGCTATGGTACTGTCTATTGACCAGAATTCGACGGCGTCGAGGCGAGTCTTGCGAATAATCGCCGAGTTGGAAGAAGAGGGTCTACTGTGAGAATCGAGAGTGTGAAGGCGAACCGTCGTCAAAGAGTTTTCGAGGTCGAAACAGCTCGTGGCGGTTATACATACCCGTTCGCCAGGCTCGGAATCGGACCGGATTCCGATCTCCGGATTTCCGAAGTGTACGTGGACGAGGAGCTCGGCGGAGAAGCGTTCACATACCGCCTGAATTCCGGCGAGGAGGATTCGGTCCATATCGAGCAGGTGCTCGAATACAACCAGGACCCTGAGTACCTCAAGGAGCAGCTCCTTTACAAACTCTCGCTGGAGGCGAGGAGGGCTGTCGAAGAGAGTGGGATCAGTAAGCGAGATCTCGCCCGAAGACTCGGGACTTCTCCGAGCCAGTTGTACCGCCTGCTGGATCAGACGAATACGGCGAAGTCCGTCGGTCAGATGTTGGCGTTACTCCACCTGGTAGGTCGAGAGGTCGATGTCGTGGTCAAGGCGTCCTAGCTACGAGGAGAAAAACAAGCATGCAAACCGTTCTGATCACGGGCGCATCGTCGGGAATCGGTGAAGAGACCGCGAAGAGGCTTCTCGAACAGGGCTACACCGTTTTTGTCGCCGCCCGGCGGCTCGGGAAGATGCGGGCCCTCGAGGAGCTGGGTGCCCATGCGATCAGGATGGACATCACGAAGGAAGAGGACATCGTAACCGCGGTAGACCGGATCACCGCCGAGCAGGGCGGGATCGATATCCTGATCAACAACGCCGGCTTCGGCATGTACGGAGCGATGGAGGACACCACCCTCGACGACGCCCGGTACCAGTTCGAGGTGAACCTGTTCGGCCTGGCCCGCCTGACCCAGCTGGCGCTGCCCTACATGCGGAAACAAGGCGCGGGCAAGATCGTGAACATCTCGTCGATGGGCGGAAAGATCTATACGCCCCTCGGATCGTGGTACCACGCCACCAAGCACGCGCTCGAAGGCTGGTCCGACTGCCTGCGACTCGAGCTCGCCCCGTTCGGCATCGACGTCATCATCATCGAGCCCGGCGCGATCCAGACCGAGTTCGGCGATGTCATGGTGGGACCGCTGCTGGAGCGTTCGGGCAGCTCCGCGTATTCCGATCTGGCCCAAAGGGTAGCCAACGCCACGCGCAACTCGTACGAAGACGGGAAGGCCTCGCCGCCATCGCTCATCGCCGGTGTGATCTCGAAGTCGCTGCGGACCGAACGGCCCCGGATCCGATATGCCGCAGGCAAGTTCGCCAGGCCCGTGATGGCCCTGCGAAGGTGGTTCGGCGACCGGATCTATGACCGGGTCATCATGAGCCAGGTCTGAGGGGACGCGCATGGACCCAGCCGAGACGCGAAACGAAGTGACGCCGGTGAAGCCCCGGTTGCTCGAGAAGCAGCTGGGACTGTGGGACGTTTATGCCATAGCCACCGGGGCAGCGCTCAGCTCGGGCTTCTTTCTCCTTCCCGGCCTCGCGGCAGCCGGCGCCGGCCCGGCCATGCCGCTGTCGTATCTACTCGCGGCGCTGATTCTCCTGCCGGGACTGCTCAGCAAGGTGGAGCTGGCGACGGCGATGCCCAGGGCCGGTGGTGTCTACTATTTCCTGGACAGGAGCATGGGGCCGCTGGTCGGGACGATCGGCGGATTTGGTACGTGGATCTCCCTCATCCTGAAGTCCGCATTCGCGCTCATCGGTGTCGGTGCATATCTGCATCTGTTCATGCCCAACGTCCAGATGGGGCCGATCGCGGCGAGTTTTGCGGTGTTCTTCGGCGTGGTCAACTACTTCGGCTCGAAGAAGAGCGGGTCATTTCAACTGCTGCTGCTGGCGGGGCTCCTGATCCTCCTCCTGTGGTTCTCCGGGGTTGGCGTACTCCAGATGGAGGTCGGCAATTTCAGCGGATTCTTCGAGTCCGGCAGCGCCGGGATCATCAGTACAGCCGGGCTGGTGATCGTCAGCTACATGGGGCTGACGAAGGTGGCCAGCATCGCCGAAGAGGTGAAGAACCCGGCGCGCAACCTGCCCCTCGGGATGTTCCTGGCCTTCGGGAGTGTGGTCGCGATCTACGTAGTGGGGACCACGGTGATGGGGGGGGTGGCGGGTGTGGATGTACTCGCCAGGGACGGCGGAGATCTGACGCCCGTTGCCACGGTGGCGGAGATCCTTGTGGGTCCATGGGGCAAGGTG
>JAUVPT010000336.1 GCA_030598525.1 Gemmatimonadota bacterium | reverse complement strand
TCTGCGGGAGTTCGGCGGGGACTCCGGCCAGTCGGCGGCGGCCACCGCGCCCGAGGTCATGGGTCCGTCCGGAACGGTCTCGGTCTCGACTATGCCGCCGGGAGCCGAGATCCGTCTCTCGAGGATCATCGGCGCTGGGGAAGCGGCGCTCGCCGATCCGGCGGAGCTCGGACTTTCTCCGGTCGAGGCCGAGCCGGTCGCCTCCGGGGATTACCTGGTGGAGATCACCCGCGAGGGAAGCAATCGCCTCGTGCTCCTCGCTTCGGTAGCGGAAGGAGCTGAGATTCGCATCGTTTCGGAACTCGTGACGGACGCTTCGCTGACGTCGCACATGGTGCACGTTTCCGCTGGTCCGTCACCCGAGGGCGTGGGTGGCATGCCCGTCCGTGCGTTCCTGGTCGACCGCCACGAAGTGACGAACGAAGAGTTCGCTCGATTCGTTGGAGACCAGGCATACGAGACTCTCACCTTGTGGCCCGACTCGATGTTCGCAGGTGGCGAGCTTGCGCCCCGGGCAGAAGCCGTCGCCCACCTGACCGACCGGTCCGGCGCTTTGGGCCCGCGCAACTGGTCCGGCTCACTCTACTCCGCGGGGACAGGCGACCACCCGGTGACCGGCGTTTCCTGGTACGAAGCGAACGCCTACTGCCTGTGGGCCGGCAAGCGGCTTCCGTCCCTGGAGCAATGGTGGCGAGCCGCGCTGGGAAGCGGTGAGCGTGCCTATCCATGGGGTGCCTCGATGGGCGGTGTGGAATCCAGAGCTGCCTTCGACCTCGAGCAGGTCCGCCCGGCGGAATCGCTTCCGCTGGGCGTGAGCCCGTTCGGAGCGTACGATATGGCGGGGAACGCCCGGGAATGGGTGCAGCCAGAGTCCGCCGATGGGGAGACGGCCCCCAGTATCGGAGGGTCATGGCAGGCGCCCGAGTACACTTTCGGCGTTGAGTGGCAGGAGGAATTGCCACTCGGCTTCGCTGGCGAAACGACGGGATTCAGATGCGTTCGTCACGCAGAATAGTCGGCATGATCGCGGCTCTCGCCGTCATCAGCGCCGGATCGGCCCGTGCCCAGGAGAGGTGGGCGTCCGATGCATGGCTCGAGAAGCCTGTGGACGCGGCTACGTTCGAGACGTACCTGGACTTCTTCGCATACGATGCCGATGTGCCATTCGACCTCGAGGTCCTTTCGACGTCGAATGAAGAGGGAATCCGGATCGAGCATATCGTTTTCCGGAGCACCCCGGGCGAGATCATCTACGCGAATTACTACACGGCCTCCACCTCCAGGTCTGGTGTTCGGCCGACGCTGATCCTGGTTCACGGGGGCCTCAAGTCCGGGAAGGCAACCCTGTCGTCGGTCGCGGAGGCGGCCGTTCGATCGGGGTTCGACGCGATCGCGATCGACGCGCAATACTTCGGGGAGCGCGACACCGGACTCTTGAAGAGCTTCAGCGAGGCGGACAAGCACGAGAACCTGTACAACCGGAAGTCAACGTACCTGGAGTGGGTCATCCAGCTCGTGAAGGACGTCGGGCGGACGATAGACCTGCTCGTCGATCATTACGGTGCAGATCCAGAACGGATCGGGTACCTCGGGCGCAGTCGCGGCGCCCAGGTCGGATTCATCGTGGTGGGCGCCGAGGAGCGACTCACGGCGGCGGCTATGGCCTACGGCGGCCATTTCGACCGTTTCGAGAACGGACACCTCGCCGCGGCCTGCCCGGCGAACTATATCGGCCGCATCTCGCCGCGGCCGCTGTGGTTGCTCAACGGGACGTTCGATGGAGACTACGACAAGGTTCTCTCAGTCGAGCCACTCGTTCGCCACGCCGGCGAACCGGTGGAGATGAACTGGGTGGACACCGGCCACGTGAGCCTGCGGGCGGAGGACATGGAGCGGTTGCTGGTCTGGTTCAGGGACGTCATGCGCTGAGGCGGTCCCGCCGCGGTCAGAGATCCGAATGAGACAGAAACCCCTCCCCCAGCGCATCGCCACGTGGGTCCTGGTTGCCCTGATCGCCGCGACCCTGCTGCGCACTTGGGACAGGATGCGATCTCCGCCAGATCCGACCGTCCCGGAAGTGGTTGAGCGCCCCGTCCTGGTCAAGTGGGACATGCCCGGCTGTTATGCCCTTCGCGTGGACCCGTGGGACTGGACCACCCCGGCTTCGAACACGAGCGAGGTCGAGGTGCCCACGTTCCTGACGCCTCCGACGCGGGTTCGGCTGCTGGCGGACTCGACCGACGAATGGCGTCGATCGAGAATCACGTATCGGGCCGTTCCCCTCACCGGCGATCACGACCCCCGCATGGGTGAGTACATGCGCTGGGTGGTGCGGGCCGACACGCTGTGGCTTCTGTGGTCGGATGGACGAGCCGGTGGTGGGATCGCGCTCCGGCAGGCCGGCGACAGCCTGCTGGGCCGGGCGCGCGCTTTCGACCGGATGCGGGAGTTGGACGGAGATGCCCGGGCTGCTGCCTGGCGTATCGATTGTGCGACCCTGGAGCGACGGTCTACGGAGCGCCGGCCGCGCCGTTAGC
>JAUVPT010000088.1 GCA_030598525.1 Gemmatimonadota bacterium | reverse complement strand
CGATCGGTGGCACCGCAGCGCTCTCCACACAATGCGCTCTCTTCGGCGCCTCGACGCGGAGCTGATTACGACGTCGCATGTCCTGGTGGAGTGCTATGCCCTCCTCGGGAGCAGGATAGGAGTTGACGCGGTCGTGGCGCTTCGCGATGCGATCGAGCCCCTGCTGGATGTCACGTGGGTGGACCGCGACCTGCACGACCGTGCACTCGACGCCGTGATCTCAGGCGGTGGCAAGCCAGGGCTCGTGGACGCCTCTTCCTTCCTCGTGATGCGCGAGCGAGGCATCGACACGGCATTTACGTTCGACCGCGATTTCGAGACCGCGGGTTTCTCGTTGGTCACGCGATCCGACTGACGTCGACCAGCCCGGCTCGACGCGACCGACGGCCCGCCCACGCACACGCGAGGACGGGCCGCAGTACTTCGGCCTGTCGGATCTGGCCGTTACGGCTGGATGATGTGCAGCTCCACCCGCCGGTTGCGCGCCCGACCTTCCTCGGTGTCGTTGGTCGCAACCGGGTCGGCCTCGCCGTAGCCCACCGCATCGAGACGATCGATGAACTGCTCCATCTCCATGCTCGTGCTGAGGAGAAAGTCCCGCACGGCCTCGGCCCGAGACTCGCTAAGCCTCTCATTGTAGGCCTCGGCTCCCACCGAGTCCGTGAACCCGCGTAGCTCCAGGCGGCCCGTACCTTCGGGATCAGCCTGCTGCACGATCTGGCCCGCCAGCTCCGCCAAATAGGTCCGTGCCGTTCTGGTCAGATCGAAGCTGTTGAACTCGAATTCGACGTTCTCGAGCTCCAACTGCACCAGGCAACCGCGCCCGTCCACGCGGGCCCCGGCCGGTGTGTTCGGGCAGGCGTCGGGTCCATCGAACACGCCGTCCGCGTCACTGTCCACCGGGCAGCCGGTCGCGTCCACCACCACTCCCGCAGGAGTGTTCGGGCACAGGTCGATGCCGAAGAACACCAGGTCACCGTCCCGGTCGCTCGGGCAGCCGTTTTCATCGACCGTGGCGCCCTTCGGAGTGTTCGGGCACTGGTCCAGGCCGTCAAAGACACCGTCCTCGTCCGAATCGAGCGGGCAGCCCGTGTCGTCCACGGCCGCGCCGCGCGGCGTGTTCGGGCCCTGGTCCATGTAGTCGCCGACGCCGTCCATGTCAGCATCGAGCGGGCAGCCGGTGGAGTCCACTTCGACGCCCTTCGGCGTGTCCGGGCACAGGTCGTTCTTGTCCTCCACCCCATCGCCGTCCGAGTCCTTCGGGCCCCACAGGAAGAACGACAATCCGGCCGTCCATTCGGTGGAAGCGAGGGTCTGGTCCGACAGGGACGCGCCTTCAGGGTTGAGGAACGCACGCGCGTCCTTCAGTCCATCCTGCGAATGATAATTCCGCCAGTCGAAGCGGAATCCGAGCCATCGCGTCGGGTACAGCTTCAGCGCCGCCCCGTAGTTGAACGCGAGGGCGGTCTCCTTATCGAGGCCGTCGATGTCGAGATCGAAACTCTGGGCGCCCGCGCCGCCCAGGATCGCCAGCTGGATGGAGCGATCGATGTTGAAGTTGTAGGAGACGTCGCCACCGTAGTTATGCACCTTGGCCTTCGCGCCATCGAACGCGGATCCCACGACTTTCGAGTCGACGTATCCGAAGAAGCCTTCGACGCCGAGTCCGAAGTCGAACACGTACCCGAGCCGACCGCCGTGGTAGGGATCGTTGTCCAGCCTCCATGGCACCGGGTCGTTCTCGAACTCGGTGTCCCCCAGCCCGTTGAGCATGCCATAGAACACGTTGATCTCGAGGCCGCCCGTGCCGTCCTTGATCTGGGCATCGAGCGGATTCGCAGTTGCCAGCATGACGGCCGCCGTAACGGCCAGGCCGGCAAGGCCTCGTTTCAGGAGTCGGGATATGGTCACGATGAGCCCCCTATAGGTTGGCGAGCGTATTGCGATGCAGAGGTAGTGCGTACTGAAATCTAGCGTGTCACGGCTCGACATGCTTCTGTCACGCCGTGCTCGAGCCCACGCTTCCGGCTACGCGTCGGCTTCGTCCGTCCGTTGATCCTCGTCGGGCATGCTGAACACCCCGATCTCCGCGCCAATTCCGACCAGCAGGCGCTGAACGGGATCCATCTGCGACCGAATCTCGAGGACTTCACGCGCCAGCCCGGGGTCATCCGTGATGATCCCGTCCACGTTCCGGCTCATCATCGCGGACATCAGGTATGGATCGTTGACAGTCCATACGTAGACATCCATTCCGCTCCGGTGAGCGCGCTCGATGAACCCGCGTGTCGCCGTGACCGCATTCACCGCCAGGAAGTCGACCTCGAACGTGGTGGCGTCGCCCAGGCTCACGCTGGTGAGTAGTCCGTAGGTCCAGTCCGGGCGCAGGGACCGGACCTTCTGCACCTTGTCGTACTTGAGCGACATGAGGACCACCTGCTCGACCATACCGGTCCGCTCGACGATGTCGATGACCCGGCGTTCCAGGTCCTCATCGTGACCGTAGTACTTGAGCTCGATGTTGACGCGGGCCTGGTCCCGGGCGGCAAGCAGCACTTCCTCCAGGGTCGGCACACGCTCGGCCGCGTACGCGGGATCGAACCAGCTCCCGATGTCGATGGCGTCGATGTTGGCACGCCGCGCGTTCCAGATAGTCAGGGGATTGCGGGCCGTCTTCATAAAGTCGCTGTCGTGAAAGACGACTACTTCTCCGTCCGCCGTCTCCTGCACGTCGATCTCGACGTAGTCAGTACTGTCGTCGATCGCCCGCCGAATGGACGCCAGGGTATTCTCGGGGGCGTGGAGAGCCGCGCCGCGATGCGCGATGATCAGAGTATCGTCCTCCAGTCGCGTCGACCGGACGAGCATCCCCGCAGCGACCGCCGACGCTACGGCTGCCAGGGCGCCTCCCCACAGCAGACCCTTGCGCGGGACTCGTATCGCGGGGCGATCGCCTAGAGAGCCCACCTCGGCCAGGTCCCTGGACAGGAAACCGGGTCCCGAGATGCGGCGGTACAACCGAACGACGAGGAGTGCGAAGATCGACGCCGACAGGAAAGAAAGGACCGCGTTCGCGACCAGGCTCAGGAGACCGATCGCTCCCATCGTGATCGCCGCCAGCGCCATCGCGTCACCGCTCCGTGGAACGATGAGCCGGCCCACGAGACCGATCGTCCAGGTGAGTGCGGCCGAAGCGACGGCTCCGGCGGCCAGCCAGGCCAGGACCCACCAGAACATCCTCCACCTGTGCCCTCGTGAATCCGCTACGGAATCCCGGATGGCAGCCAACGGCCCGAGGTCCTCGAATAACACTGCGGGAAGCGCCAGCATCCAGCCGACGACCTTGACCGCCAGCACGACGGCCAGGCCTGCCACGAGGATGCCGGCGATCCCGGCGGCCCATAGAAACTCGGGCGGCCGGTTCGCCAGGTAGAAGTTGATGTCGTACTGCCGAAGGAACGTCCAGTAGACGCCGCCCACCAACGCGAGGATCGGCCCGCCCAGGGCCACCGCTCGAACCAACAGATGGGACCCGAGCGCGAGAATCGTCGGCAGCTCCCGGAACACATAGTGAAGGGCTCCGAACCAGGTGACCCGCCGGTCCTCCGCAGCCCCGAACCCGACGGTCATGAGTCCGGCTTGCTCGACCAGGGCGATCCCGATCCAGATTCCGCCCACCAGGACGAGAGCCGCGACCCCGGCCGGGCTGAGGAAGAAGAACAGGATCTCCTGGTCGCTGAGGGCGGCTCGATCCTGTCGGGCCAGGAAGAACCGCAGGAGCGCCGCGACGGCGGGCAGCATGAACACGGTTACGGCTACGCGCGTGGCCAGGGTGACCAGCAGCAGTGGAGGCCACGTCCGGCGGAGGTCGCGCACGGCCAGCAGGCCAGGTTCGATCGAGATTCGGTTCATTCGACTCTGTGGGGGTCGCCAGTTGAAGTTACGACAAGCTAACCGTCAGAGACTGGAGAGCGAGTGTGACGTCCGGATCAATTGCGTCGTCTATGGGTGGAAGAGACTCGGAAAGGCCGGGTCACGGGGTCGAGAAGTGGGAGAGAACAATGCCGATCCGAATCAAGACAATTGCCATGACCGCAGCCGCGGTCTTCGCCATCGCCGTGCCGGCGTTCGGTCAGGATGCTCCGGCCGACGCACCTCAGACCACCGAGCAGATGACTCGGCGGGCGCGTCAGGACCGGGCTCGGATTCACCAGGATGCTGCGAGGGCCGAGACGGGTCAGCGTGCCCAGGCCGGACAGCGGAACGCGCAGGGCCAGGACGCCCGGAACCAGGGCGGTTCCCGGCAGGGCCAATCGGCGAGCGGAAACGCGCAGGGCCAACAGGGGTCCTCGGCCAACCGAAATCGGGCGGGGAACGGCCAGATGGGTCGCCAGGACGCCTCGGGACAGCGATCGGGCACGGCGAGCCAGGCCGGTAACCGCAGCCGCACGCGGTCGTCCGGTGCAAGCGCCACGCGGAGCCGGGCCAGGGTACACAGGCCGGGCAACTAACCTCCGCGCGAGGCCGAAGTCGGCTGAATGATATAGATGAGAGGGGGGCGCTTAGCGTCCCCCTCTCGCACGTCAGGGCAGGATCGTGTCGGTCCAGCTACGCACGACGATTGCCATTTCGTCGTACACTTCCTCCGCGGACTTGCCGGTCCGCTTCAGCACATCGAAGCCGTGGTCCGCGTCCTGCACGACGCTGATCACTGGCCGATCTCCGAGGGCTCCCACCACCGCCGCCATACGACCCATCTCGGCCAGCCGGTCCCGGGGTCCCTGCACGAACAGCATGGGCACATCGACATCACTCAGGTGGTCCGCCCGTGCGTTGGACGGATCGCCAGGCCGGTGCAATGGAAAGCCGAAGAACACGAGTCCGAGGAGGCCCGGCAGTGAGCTCTCGGCCTGGGCGGTGGACGTCATGCGGCCGCCCATCGACTTGCCCCCGGCGAGCAGTGGAAGATCCGGCTCGAGTTCACGGGCCGCCGCTACCGCCGCGCGCACCGTTCCCGTGAGAACCGGAGCCCGATCCGGCCGCCGCCTGCCTGCCTCGACGTAGGGAAACTGGTAGCGGAACGTGCCGATCCCATGATGGGACAGGGCCTCCGCGACTCCGTCCATGAACCGGTGGCGCATGCCCGCTCCGGCCCCGTGTGCGAGGATCAGCAGCGCTTGGCACTCAGCCGGCTTGAGGAGAATGGCCGAGACCTCGCCAGCTCCGGGAGCCGCCGCGAACCGCAGTTCGCTGATCGCAGGCTCGGTCACTCCTGCGCTCCGCCCTCAGGCAGCGGGTTGGCCTCCAGCGTCTCGACTTCGTAACCGCTTCCGGTCCAGCGCCCGCGGCGGGCAGCAATACTCCCGCCGTCCACATCGTACATCCAGAACCCCTCAAGTTCGTGCATCGTCGCGCTGCCCGCGCAGAAGATCTCTGGCCCGATCGCGGGAATGCGGACACGGTACGTCTGGTGCACGTGACCGCACAGAATGGCGCCTCGCTCAATGCCAGCGCAGGTGCGAAGAAACGCCTCGGCGTTCTCCAGCCCGTGCGTCGGCGTATCCGGGCTTCCGTCGGCCAGGCACGGCGCGTAGTGCGTGACGACGAACACGAACCGACCTTCGATGTCGGAGCGCTGGAGAATCTCGCCAAGGGCCTCCAGCTGCACTGAAGGGATCCTGCCGCTCGACCGCCACGGTATGGGATTCGGTTTTGCGCTGTTCAGGGCCACGACGGCCACATCGTCCCCGAGCAACCGGACGGTCGGCCACGGGCCGTCCACCCGGGAATCGGGAAGATCGGTCTCGAGCAGGCCCTCGAAGGTCGTCTCGAAACGCTTCTCCCGTACGACGGTGCGGGTGTAGATGTCGTGGTTCCCGGCCACGCACACGAACTCGGCCGGTGAGGTCACGAAAGGCTGAATCGCGGCACGGGCGGTGGCGAACTCGGCACGTGTTCCCATCGCCGTGAAATCACCCGAAAACACGACCAGGTCCACGTCTCCCGAGTTCGCGAAATCCGTCAGGCGATCCAGCTTTTCCAACGCTCTCTCGAAGCGGCGGCCACGACCTCGCAGGAAGTTGATTCCGCCGGCCACTCGCTTGCCGGGCCAGTCACGCATCGGGATCCGGCCCAGCCCGAGGCTGATATGGATGTCGCTGAAATGGAGTACTCGCACCCTATTTACCTTACGCGCGCCAGTGGCGCGGGTTATAGTTCGCGCACGATGAAATTGCTCACCGTGGCCGCACAAGACCTTCCCAAACTGCTTCCCATGCGGGACGCTGTCGAGGCGATGAAGTCTGCCTTCGCCGCATTGTCGGCCGGTCGGGTCGCTGCGCCGCAGCGCGCAGTGGTTCCGGTGGACGACGTGGACGGCATCTCGCTCCTGATGGGCGGCTACGTGCCGGGCGAAGGCCTGGCGGCGAAGACCGTGTCGGTTTTCAATCGAAATCGTGAGATGGGCAAAGACGTGGTCACCGGCCTGGTGCTGGTGCTCGACCCCGTCTCCGGCGAGCCTGTCGGGCTCATGGACGGCGGTGCCCTCACCGCCTGGCGGACCGGCGCAGCGGTCGGGGCGGCGACCGACCTGCTGGCCCGGCCCGATGCCCGGATCGCGGCCCTGATCGGCGCCGGAGTGCAGGCCCGCACTCAGTTGCTCGCCCTGGATGCCGTACGCGAGCTGGAGACCATCCGGGTGTTCGGACTCGACCAGCGCCAGGTGGAAGAGTTCATCGAGGGGCTTCAGCCCGACGTCAGCGCCCGCCTCGAGCGGGTCTCCTCCGCCGAAGAGGCGGTTGACGGGGCCCACGTGATCAGTTCTGCGACGAACTCACCGACACCGGTGTTCGACGGTCGCTGGCTCG
>JAUVPT010000006.1 GCA_030598525.1 Gemmatimonadota bacterium | reverse complement strand
GCGCTCACGAGTCCGGGCTCCATGCCCGTGCCTGCTTCGCCGAACTTGGCCTTGAACCAAGCCTCGTGCGGCTTCTCCCGCACGAACAGGCCCAGAGATCGTCCCTCGATGTCGATGGCCGTGCCATCGGCCCCGTGACAGGTGGCGCAGTTCTCAGCGTACACCGCGTTGCCGTTCGCGGCATCACCCAGAGCGCCGATGTTGGAGTAGGTAAGGGTCGGCGCCACCACGACCGGCGGAGCGACAGTGTAATCCACGAACATGGCCGGGCCGCTGACCTGCAGGTCGTACAACAAGGCCGGCTCGACCCACTCCTCACGCATGAACTTCACCAGGTTCCACACCTGCCCGACGGTCAGGTGCGTCGAGTAGTCCGGGTGAGTGTTGTCCGTCGCGTCTATCGTCCGGCCCGGAGAGCGGACAACCAGGTCGAACAGAGCCTCGACCGTGTGAGCCAGGGCCGAGCTGCGCAGGTTCACCGAGGACACGTCCGGCCGCGTGTCCTTCAGAGTGCTCTGTCCGGTGCGATTCGCGTACGAGGCGCCGTTGCCCAGGCCGTCCCAGGCGTGGCAGGCCTTGCACCGATAGAAGTCTGCTGACACGGTCGCGCCGGCATCGCCACTGCCGCCCGCGTCGGTGGTGTACCACTTGGAGTACGCGGCACCGCCCAGGATGCCATCGGCGTTGATGTACTCGTCGGGAAGTGGACCGGGGAAGTCTTCGCCGTCGGATCCGTCGGCTCCATCGGACCCAGCGGCTCCATCGGACCCAGCGGGCCCTGTCGGCCCAGGATCGCCCGTGCATGCGCCCATCGTGAACAGGATGACGCCGAGAAGAAGTAGCCTTCTCATCGCTTAACTCCTGGAGGGGGGAACTACATTTCAACAGCCATCTATGCCGCACGCGTGCCGGAATCCGACGCCGCTGGATAGTGATGGGGCCTCGTTGTAGAATTTTGCCTCGGTGTTTACCGTACGCTGCAAGAAACGGACGATGGGCCGGCGGCGCAACTTGAGCGCTGCCAGATATCTGTCGAACTCCTTGTACGTTAATCGGTTGGGACCGTGCGGAGAGACGTGTGACAGGCACGGATACGTGTGGAAAAATGGGTTAATACGTCCCATTGGCGGTCTATTCGGGACGGATTGACAGAATGGAGGTGCCCGAAAGCCGTCCGGCACTGCGCCCGCCGCCGGAGAAGTATGGTCTCCTACTCGGTGGTGGCCAGCAGCATTGCCCGCGTCGGCAGCAGCCGTTCTGCCTGTGCCGCCGAAATCCGGTACGCGAGCGCGTTGTCTGCTCGGCGAACCAGGAACTCGGGCTCGTCCGGGGCGGTGAGGAAGAGCAGCGACAGGGCGGGCGCCGCACCGGGCTCGTCGGAATCGAACATCTCGAGTACCGCGACGGGGCTGCCGAAATCGACCGAGAAGACGACCGAATCCGACGGGAAGCCCGTGGCGGTCAGTTGCGCGGACTCCTGTAGGAGGGCATCCACGGCGGCCGAGTCGGCTGCCTCACCAGCGAGACTCCAGGACGCGGCCGCGTCCCCGGCGATTCTCTCGAGGAGGGTGGGTGCCGGCTCGTCGTTACGTCGTACCACGATCCGGCTGACGGTCGATGTGTCCACCGCGGCCACGACACGATCGCGCCAATCCTCGGCCGATTTTCCCAGGAGGCGCACGGAGGAGGCCTGCACGGTGAAGACGTCGTCCGACGGCGGGAATCGAATGAACCGACCGTCGTTTCCTCCCCTTCCGAGCAGGAACATCGCCTCCGGATCACCGACCGGTCCGATCTCGATCCGGCGGGCCGAGTCCTCCGAGACTCCGAGGCGCGCATGGTTGCTCGCGCTTCGGGCCACGAGTCTGCCGACTCGAGCCGTATCGAGACCTTCCGAGAGCTCCCGGACCAGGGCGGAGTCGGCTGGATATCCGTTGACGGTCCAGTATCCCTCGGCTCCCTCGAGACGAACTGAGTCCGCGGCGCTCGGCGTGAGCACGCGAACGACACTGAATTCATCTCGCACCGACGCGGCGATCCTGTCGCCACCCGAGCCGCGGCCGTTTCCGGAGAGAAGCTGCACGGCCACGTAGGCCAGGACGAGAACGGCGAGTGCGACGAATACCACCTTCAACTGACGAGACTTCACGCGGGCACTCCGGTCCCTGTCTGGCCCGGCCTGCGGGCGCTCCCATACTTCCTGGTTTGCAGCTGCCTCCGCCTGGCGAGGCGCCACGCACCGATCAACACGAACAGGAGCGGCACGCCGATCAGGTTGCCGTACTTGGCCACATCCCTCATCAGCTCAGAGGAGTACAGCAGGGGCGGTGCGCTTCGCAATTTGGACCGGATCTGAATCAGTGATTCGTCCTGCGACAGCCAGTCCACGGCGTTCGTGAGGAAGACGATGTTGCCCGCTTCGCCACCCAGGAAACGGTTGGACGCGAAGTCGGCGTCACCCACCAGGACCAGGCGACCACCTGCCGGCTGTCCCGTGTCTCCGGCTGCGGTTGAGGACGGCCGGGGAAGGATCGCCGCGGCCATCGGCTGGGGTCGCAGGTCAGCCGCGATGGAATTCCAATCGAACTGCGGGTTGAGCGGATGCGGCCCCGTCAGGTGCTGTCCGAACTCGGTCGTCGCCAACAGCGGGGTGACCGTGGACGTATCCGCGGCAGAGAGATCCAGGGGGCTGGCCCACGGCAGGACTACTCCGCCCAGCCCTTCGACCATGGCGTGGGCGCTGGCCGGGACGACGATGGGCCAGAGCGGATAGGGCACCACATAGCCGCCGCCGCCGCCGGACGTCAGGGTGACCCGTCCGCTCGACCGGTGATCGATGACCATGCCCTCGGGAACCGCGACCCCGTAGTCCGACAACAGTGCATCCAATACCGGGTGCGGCTGTGGGTTCGGGAACGCCTGCGTCTCATCGATGGTGAGCGGCTGCACCATCAGCAGCATGTTTCCACCGCCCGCCAGGAACGCCCGCAGTGCGTCGCCCTCCGACTCCGTCAGGGGAGTCTGCGGACCCTGGATGATCAGTACGCGGACGGAGTCCGGGATTCCGGCACCGCCGGCCGTGATGTCCACGGGCCCCACCTGGTAGTTCTGGCCCAGCGTCTCCGCGAATCCGGAGGCCTCTCTCGTGACGTCCGCTTCCCCGTGTCCCGTGAGGAATCCGATCGTGGTACGGGTCGGATTCGTGAGAGCGAGCACGGCGCTCGTCAGTCGGTACTCGAGATCATCGGTCTGCCTCACGAAAGGCACGTTGGCGGTCTGGTCCGCGTACTGAATCGCGATCCCGAGGTAGCCTTGCCTGACCTGGAATTCGTCCTGCCCCAGCACGTTGAACTGGATCGCCGGGATGCCCATCTGCTCGGCCTCGACCTGGGCCTCCGGGTCTGAGGCCGACGGACTGAAGCGAAGCAACTGCATGTTGTCGCCCGCGGCCACCGCGTAGTCGGCCAGCAAGTCCTCCACGTCCCGTTTCACCAGGTCCACCTGTGGAGGGAGCTCTCGTGAAGCGAAGAACTTGATCGTGACCACGTCCTCCAGGTTCCCGAGGACGCTGCGAGTGGTGGACGACAGGGTGTACGCCTTTCCCGGTGTGAGGTCCAGGCGCCCCCGAATGTGCCGGCCCAGGAGGTTCACGACCACGCAGATCAGCAGGATGCCGAGGATCCCGATCCGCAGCGAGCGCCAGGAGCTGCCCTTCAGGCTGAGGCGGCCGCGCTCGATCATCAGATAGGCGAGGCCGAGGAAGGCCACGGTGATCGATGCGAAGTAGAAGAGGTCCCGCAGATCGAGCACACCGCGGGTGATCGCCGAGAAGTGGGTCAGAAGCCCCAACCGCGTCACGGCCGTCGCGAAGACCGGCGGAAGTCCGATCAGGACGACGTTCATCGTGACCGCCATGAGCACGAAGATCGAGGTCAGGGCCACGATGAAAGCCGTGATCTGGTTTCGTGTCAGGGATGACGCCCACAGGCCGATGGCGACGAGGGCCCCGGTGAGGAGCAGGGCGCCCACGTACTGTGCGAACATGACTCCGAAGTATGGCGCGCCTCCGAGGCGAAGCCCGATCGCGGCGCCCAGGGTCCCGCCCAGGGCCACGGCCATGAAACCCATGATTCCCAGGAACTTGCCCAGGAGGAACTCGAGGCTCGAGATGGGCTGAGAGAGCACGAGCTCAAGGGTGCCACGCGATTGTTCCTCGGCCAACGACCGCATGGTGACCGCCGGGACGAAGAACAGCAGCAGCCACGGCATGAGCTCGAACATCGGTCGCAGCGTGGCCTCGGCGGTAACGAAGATCGTCCGGAAGTAGAAGAAGAAGTTCGCCACCAGGAACACGACGAGCAGGATGTAGGCGGTCGCCTGGTCGAAGAAGCTGCGGAACTCGCGGCCCGCTATGGCCGAGACGTTTCTGGTCATGAGTCCGACTCCGTCAGGTCGCGGAAGAACTGCTCCAGGTCCGCCTGCTGCGTCCGCATCTCCCACAGGGTCCAGTCACGGTCCCTGGCCAGGGCAAAGATGTCGGGGCGCGGGTCCGAACCTTCGGTTCCGAGCACCACGAACCTCGGCCTCACGCCCCCATCCGCCGCTTCCTGGATGCGAGATACGGACGGAAGCTCCTCGAGGGCCTTGCGGAGAGTTCCCGGTTGAGCATCGATCTCCACGACCACTCGGGTGCCGCTCTCCCCCCCGGCGAGCAGGGAGGATACCCCGCCGTCCGCGATGATCTTCCCCTGGTGAATGATCAGCAACCGATCGCAAACGGCCTGGACTTCCTGCATCACGTGTGTGCTCAGAAGTACGGTGTGGTCCTGTCCGAGCCGCGTGATCAGCTTCCGTATCTCGACTCGCTGATTCGGGTCCAGCCCCTCCGTGGGTTCGTCGAGGATCAGGATGTCCGGCTCGGAGAGGATCGCCTGGGCCAGACCCACACGCTGGCGGTATCCCTTCGAGAGGTGGGCGATGGGCCGATAGTAAACCTCTGCGATTCCCGTTTGCTCGACGGCGGGGTCAATCCGGTCCCCGGCCTGCGCGGGATCGATTCCGCGCAGCCTGGCCATGAAGGTCAGGAACTCCCCGACCAGCATATCGTGGTACAGGGGATTCGCTTCGGGAAGGTATCCGATGCGGCGGCGTGCCTCCGCCGGGTCCTCGTCCACGGAGCGGCCATCGATTTCGATCGTTCCGGAGTCCGGCTCCAGGGCCCTCGTGATCAGGCGCATGGTGGTGGTCTTCCCGGCCCCGTTGGGACCGAGGAAGCCGACGACCTCCCCCCGATCGATGGAGAAAGAGACGCCGTCCACGGCGCGTACTTCGCCGAAGCTCTTGGCGACCTCCTGCAGGCGAACCAGCGACATTCCGTATCCTCTGAGAGTTGAGTGGCGGTGGGCCAAAGTAGTGGAGCCCGTATGCCTGTCAATCTGACTCGGGAGCACACACGCTCGAAGCGCTGGCGAAACTTGCCCGGAAGCCCTTTGAAAGCGACCTTGCGGTGCTCTTCGGGCCGGGCTCACGGCCCGGAATCCAGGACATGAGATGTCGGACTGAACAAGGGAATCGATTCGATGCGAATACTAGTGGGGACGAAGGGCGGCCTGTACGTCGTTCGTTGGGTGCACGGCGAGCGTGCTGCCCAGGTAGAGGAGAGTCATTTCGAGGGTGACGACGTCCGCGCCATCGTTCCCGCCGGTCGCCATTTCTACGCCGCAGTCAGCGGCCACGGAGTGTGGAGGAGCGACGATCAGGGTCGTAGGTGGACGCAGATGACCGGTTCCCTGGACGGTCACATCATCCGCTCCCTGGCCGTTTCACCGCGCGACCCCGAGCTGCTGTACGCCGGAACGCAGCCCGCTGCCCTGCACGTCTCACGCGACGGAGGCGTGACGTGGGAGGAGATGACCGAGTTTCGGGTGCTCGGTGTGCGAGAGGGCTGGAAGGACACGGGTGAAGGGGCCGCGCGGGTGGACACGGTCGCTGCGGATCCGCACGACTCCCGCCGCCTCTACGCAGGAGTCGAGATCGGTGGAGCCTACCGGAGCGACGACGGCGGACGCACGTGGACGGGCTGCAACGAGGGTCTGTTCGACGACGTGCACTTCCTGATGGCCGATCCCCTGGACTCGTCCCGAGTGTACGCGGCTACGGGCGGCGGCTTCCACATCAGCCGTGACCGCGGCCGGAAGTGGACGCGTCATTCGGGCGAGTTGGGCCAGGCGTACTGCACCCGCCTTGACACGGAGTTCGAGCGGGGAGCTCGCGATTCGATTCTCGTCCTGGCCTTCTCGGCCGGACCACCCGCAACGTGGGAGGGCTCGAAGGGCGACGCAAAGGCTCGCCTCATGGTCAGCCGGGACTCGGGTGAGACCTGGGGGGCGTTCAAGACCAGCGCCATGGGAGAGAAGGGAGCTTTCACGGCCGTGGCTACGGACCGGACCGCCCGAGAATCCGGCTTCGTGGGCACGAGTACGGGACGCCTGTACTACGGCAACGCGGTGCTGGGCCGCTGGACGAGAATCCACTATGGCCTGCCGCGGGTGCAGGTGCTTCAGGTTCTGTAGTTCCATGGATGGAGTGATGCGATGACGTACGTCCGAACCACGGCTCGGACGGCAGTGTGGGTGCTGGCGGCCGGGATTTTCTCGATCGGCAGTCCCTCATCAGCCGTCGGACAGCAGGACCTGACGGTAGAGCGAATCTTCGGAAACGGTGACTTCAGCGGACAGTCGGTCTCGGTGCGCTGGATGCCCGACGGACTGCACTGGTCCACGATCGAGAGCGACTCCGCCGGACACAGTGAACTGTGGCGGGTCGACGCGCGGACGGGTCAGCGGGAAAAACTGGTCTCGGCTGCCGAGTTGATCAAGAGTGACTCCGACGAGCCCATGCGGATCGAGGGATACACGTTCTCGGCGGACGGCCGCCGCCTCCTGATCTTCGCCGAAAGCCAGCAGGTCTGGAGGGCTCGTACGAAAGGTCGTTACTACGTCTTCGATTTTCCGACCCGCCGCCTCCTTCCGGTGAGCGACGGTGACGGATGGCAGATGTTCGCCAAGCTCTCTCCCGATGCGCGGCAGGTCGCGTTCGTCAGGGAGAACGACCTCTTCGTCAGCGACTTGTCCAGTGGCGAGGAGCAACGCCTCACGTTCGATGGCAGTGAGACGATCATCAATGGCACCACGGACTGGGTCTACGAAGAGGAACTGGGACTGCGGGACGCCTTCCGGTGGAGTCCTGACGGGTCGCGGCTCGCCTACTGGCGGTTTGACCAGAGCCCGATCCGCACCTACTGGCTGGTGGACGCCATGCCGCTTTACCCGGAGCTCAACGGAGTTCGTTATCCGAAGGCGGGCGAGGCCAATTCGACGGTCCGCGTGGGATCGATTGAGCTGGCCTCGGGCGAGACCACCTGGTTCGACATCGGGGCTGACGAGGACATTTACATCGCGCGGATGGAGTGGGCCGCGTCTTCGGACGAGGTGGTCATCCAGCGACTGAACCGACACCAGAGCCAACTCGATCTGCTCCTCGGCGACGCGAGGACGGGTGAGACCTCGCTCCTGTTCTCAGAGCGGGACGAGGCGTGGCTCAATGCGAATAACGACCTGCACTGGATCGATGACGGTCAGGGGTTCACGTGGACGAGCGATCGGGACGGTTTCTCGCATGTGTACCTTTACGACCGCTCGGGGCGGATGGTGCGCCAGCTGACGCGGGGCAGCTGGGACGTGACGGCGTTCCACGGGGTGGATGAAGAAACGGGGCGAATCTTCTTTACCGCGGCTTCCGAGAGTCCGCTCACTCGTTCGGTCTACTGGGCTCCCCTCGACGGCCGGGACATGACCCGGATCGCCGGCGGGCGTGGAACGCACTCCGCCCGTTTCAGCCCGGACTTTGCCCTGTTCACCGACACATATTCATCGATCGGCACCCCGCCGATCACCAGCCTTCGCCGGGTAGCGGACGGGGAAGAAGTACGGGCGCTCGAGGACAACGCCGAACTGGTCGGGAAGCTGGATGCCCTGGACCTGCGCGAGCCGGAGTTCTTCACGGTGCAGGCGGAGGACGGGAGCACGCTGAACGCGTGGATCATCAAGCCGCGAGACTTCGACCCGGGCCAAACCTACCCGCTGTTGCTGTACGTCTACGGGGGGCCGGGCAGTCAGACCGTGAGGGACGCATGGGGAGGCACCCGGTACCTGTGGCACCAGATGCTGGTCCGTGACGGCATCCTGGTCGCCAGCGTGGACAACCGCGGGACCGGGGCTCGGGGGCGGGAGTTCGAGAAGCAGGTCTACCTGCGTCTCGGACAGCTGGAGACAGCGGACCAGTTGGCCGCTGTACGCCAGCTCGGCGACCTGCCCTACGTGGACGCTTCCCGCGTCGGAATCTGGGGCTGGAGCTACGGTGGGTACATGGCGCTCATGACGTCGCTTCTTGGCGGCAACCAGGTCGCCGCGGCGATCGCCGGCGCGCCGGTGACCTCGTGGGAACTGTACGACACGATCTACACCGAGCGCTTCATGCGGACGCCCCAGGAGAACCCCGAGGGATACTCGCTCGGCGCGCCGCTCTCACACGCCGAGGGCCTGGAAGGTGAACTGCTGATCATACACGGCATGGCGGATGACAACGTGCACCCGCAGAACACGCTCAAGATGATCTCGGAGCTCGAACAGGCAGGAAAGCAGTTCGACATGAGGTTGTACCCGGGCCAGCGCCACGGCGTTCGAGGCAGTGTCCTGTCGGTCAACCTGTATGAAATGATGACCCGATTCCTGCACCGGACGCTCCTGGTTTCCGACACCGGGGAAGCGGACGCCTCAGAAAGCGCCTGGTTCGGGCGCTAGCCTGCGGGCGACGGAAGGCGGAAGCCGGCCGCCCGAGGCTTCACACCTCGGGCGGCGCGGGGAGTTCGTCTTCGGGCCATGGGGGCATGATTTTCACCAGTAGCCCCAGGATGATGAACGGGAGGATCACGAGCGCCCCGGCCATGAGCAGTCCCTCCACGCCCAGAAGCTCGGCCTTGTAGACCGTCAGGCCCCGCAGGCTCTTCGAGAACAGCTGTCCCCCGATCACGACGTTCCAGCGGATGCTGAAGATGCCGACCTGCACCAGGAGAGCGCAGCCGATGTAGATGAGCCGCCTGACCTCGGCCGGGACCTTGCGCGTGCCCCGCCAGCTGAGGGCCGGAGACACCACGCCCAGCGCGATGAGGGGCACGAGCGTTCCCAGCACCACTTGCAGCACGATGAGGCTGACGAAGAGCCGTCCTTCGATCAGCTGCGACAGGATCTCGATCGACTCCTCGGACTCGTACAGACGGTGGATGAAGTCGAGCATCTCGAGCGAGAAGTCCACTAGCATGGCGAAGAACAGGAAAGTCGCGAGCTTGTCCGCGCACCCCATGTCCACCTTCTTGCCCCGGAACAACGTGGCCACGAGGTAGATGATCAACACGAGCGCGATTCCCGACACGATGGCCGAGAACAGGAAAACGACCGGCATCAACACGCTGCTCCACCACGGATTCGCCTTGATGGACCCGAAGATGAAGCCCACGTATCCGTGCAGCAGGAAGGCCGACGGGATGCCGATGATCGTGATCCATCGGCCGGCCTTGTCGTCAAACCTCAGGGCCCGGTCCGAAAGGTCGGTGGAGCCGAGCGTGAGCGCATAGTAGAACCACTTCCGGGGCCCGGTCGCCTCCCTCGCCCGCAGCACGAAGTCTCTCCGGTAGTCGAACCAGATCTCCAGCAGCAGCACCACCATCAGGTACCACGCGTACACGAAGCCGAACATCGCCATGGCTGACTGGCGGTTCGGCGTGAGGAAGATCTCGTAGGAACGCTCCGGGTGGCCCAGGTGCGCCAGGAGGGGCAGGGGGGCCACGATCAGAAACGCCAGCGCAGTGAGCAGGGCCAGCCGGTACGTCGGCTCGACCTCCTTCACGTTGAACACTCGCGCCAGTGAGGCCAGGATGAAAGCTCCCGCCACCAGGCCCGTGAGATACGGGTAGAGGACGATGAGGAGACTCCACCTGAGCTCGAATTCGTTCGGGTAGATGTATCCCTGCATCGTCTACCTCACCTCTCCGTCCAGGTTCGCGTAGAACACCTTCGGCTTGGTGTTCAGGTGGGGCTTCAGTACCTGGATCTCGTTGAAGCGCAGGAAACGCGCGAGGGGGTTGGCCCGGTGTCCCAGGTCGCCGAACAGGCGGGCAGACGTGGGGCACACCTCCACGCACGCCGGCACCTTGCCTTTGGCGAGCCTGTGGTAGCAGAACGTGCACTTGCGGGCCACGTGCTTCACCGGGTCGAACCAGCGCGCCCCATATGGGCATGCCTGCACGCAGTAGCCGCACCCGATGCAATACTCCTCGTCGACGAGGACCGCGCCGTCATCCGTGATGAAAGTGGCCCCGACCGGACAGACCTGCACGCACGGGGCATCCTCGCAGTGGTTGCACAGTTTGGGAACGAAGAACGTGCGCAGGGTCCCGCCCTCCTCTTCGATAGGCGGGAAGCCGTCGATCCCTCCATTCGGGCTGTCGACCAGGACCTCGCCGTCAGTGCGGATCACGTACCGTTCGATCCAGGTATTTACGAAGTGCGGTTCATCGGGCACGTCGTTCTCGTTCTTGCAGGCCTGCGCGCAGCGGCCGCACCCGATGCACTTCCGGATGTCGATGCCCATTCCGTAGAGGTGTTCTGCGTCGCCCCCCGCCTGCATTCCACGCAACTCGGGAACGCGAATGACGCTGAGAGCGATGGGCACGCCGAGGCTGGCCTTGAGTGCCTCCCACAGGAAGTCTCTGCGGTCCACCGGCTCGCGGGTCGCCGTGGGCTCCCGATCCAGAGAGGTTGACGAATCCACCATCATTCCGCCTCCGGATGGTGCGGGTAGTGGCATTGCCAGCACAGGTAACCCTCGCCGTGCGTCGACACGTCTACCCTCGGGATGTGGGAAGGGCTGATCGCATCCTCGGCGTGACAGGTGCCACAGAAGTCACGTGAGGACGGCTTGTCAGGCCGAAGGGTGCGCGGTGACGCCTTGTGTTCATCCGGCGCGTCGTGGCACGTGAGGCAGGGTAGCGTGGCATGGTGTGACACCGCCTTCTGGCTCGCGATCTGGCCGTGACACGCCCGGCAGGCACCCGGGATCACCGGGGGCTCGGGGGCATGCGGGTCGTGGCACGTCATGCACGGGACCATCGGGTTGTGGGCCACTGGATCGATCTGCGGAAAGCCGGACGGCCGGGACGCGTTGTAGCCGTGGCACAGGGGGCAGAAGCCTCTCTCACGCGGGGCAGGTGGCTTAACCGACCCGGGGGCGGCTACGTGCTCGGCCGCAGGCCCGTGACACACCTCGCAGGACACGCCCGAGTGGTTCGAAACGCTCCGCTTCTCGGCGATCGGCCGGTGGCACATGGTGCATGCCTCATGGCCGGCGTACTGGAGGGGTTGGGCCGCGATCGAGTCGACGGCCGCGGCGCGGTAGTGGCCCGCTTCACCGAACGTGTCCGGCACCAGCTTCTGCCGCACCGCCACGAAGACGACGGCCAGAGCGACGAAGGCGATGCCGAGGCGCGTAACCTGTTGGGGCATGGCGCGCTCGCTGTCTGTTGGAGAAGGACCCCCGCCTCAGGGGCTCGGCCTGTCTCCGCGCAACATCGATGCCACCGGAAGAATCCTCACCCGAGTCGGCGGAATGCCCCTACCTGTCAGGTCTGCTCAATTGTTCGGTGGGACGGGTGCGCTGGGACATATTGAACCGTACCGTCCCCGCGCGTGGGACAGTCCGTCTCGGTCGGCATCTCGAAGTCCGGGCGAGGAACCTGTCTACTGGATGGGATTGGCCGTGTAGCCCATCACGGTCAGCACGATGATGTAGGCGATCATCGCCAGGGCGATCACCGTAAACAGTTTGCTGGCTTCTCCGGGGGCTCTTCTCCGGTCCAGGAACGGCACGAGCAGCAGGAACGCGCCTGCGAGAGCAAAGGCCATCACGCCCAAAATCTCGCCCTCGAGTCCGAGGATGTGAGAGGGAAGCAACTTCAGCGTGTGGAACATGTACATGAAGTACCACTCGGGCTTGATGCCGACCGGTGCCGGGGCGAACGAGTCTGCCTTTTCTCCCAGGTGCGCGGGGAAGAACGCCGCGAGAGCTCCCAGGACCGCCAGGGCGACCAGCCAACCGACGGCGTCCCGCATGAGGAAGCTGGGGACGAACTTCATGACACCGCGGGTCGAGCCATCCCTCTCGATATCCGGCGGCACGCTCATGCCGTGCCGTTGCACGAGGAAGAGATGGAGCCCGATGAACAGGATGATCGCGGCCGGGAGGAGCGCTACGTGGATGGCGTAGAATCGCGTCAGGGTCGCGCCCGTGACATCCGTGCCTCCACGTGCCAGGTCCCGCGCGAAGCCACCGATCAACGGAACCACCCCGACGATCTCCGTTCCTACCTTGGTGGCGAAGTACGCCAGCTCGTTCCACGGAAGGAGGTAGCCGGTGAAGCCGAAAGCCAGGGTGAGCACGAACAGGATGACTCCCGTGATCCACGTAAGGTCCCTGGGAGCCCGGTATGCCTTCAGGAGGAACACGCTGAACAGGTGAATGAACACGGTGAACACCATCAGATTCGCCGCCCATGCGTGAATCGACCGGATCAGCCACCCGAACTGGACCTCGGCCATCAGGAACTGGACCGACTCGTAGGCCTCCTCTGCGCTGGGCCTGTAGTAGAAGAGAAGCAGGACGCCGGTGCTCAGCTGGATCAGGAAGAGGAAGAGGGTCATGCCGCCCAGGTAGTACCAAATCGTGTGCCTGTGCAGCGGCACCTCTTTCTTCCGGGCCATGTCCGACAGGGGCGCGAGTCCGATCCGATCATCGAGCCAGTTGCCGAGCTCGTGGTACCAGCGGCTCTTCATGGTCATCAGGTCCTCTTGCTCACAACGATCTCGTCACCCCGGACATTGACGTCGAACGCGTCCAACGGGCGCGGCGGAGGTCCCTGGACGTTGCGACCCGTCAGGTCGAAATGGCCGTTGTGGCACGCGCACCAGATGTGGGAGATGTCTTCGCGGTACTGAACGGTGCAGTCCAGGTGAGTGCACACGGCGGAAAACGCGCGCAGCTCGCCGGAGTCGGTGCGCACCAGGATGCCGGGTTTGTTTCCGAAGCGAAACGCCTTCGCGGTATTGGGACCGATCTCCTCCGGGCCGAACGGGAGAGCGACGCTCGAAGCGGAGGACTCTCCCACCTCGGGCGGTATGAGGTAGCGCGCCACGGGATACAGCATTGCCACGGCGAAACTCCCGGCGCTGGTTCCCAGCAGCCAGTTCACGAAGGATCGGCGCGACGATTTTGGTGAGTCCGTCCCGGCCATACGATCGCTCCCCTCTGATTCAGGCTCGCGGCTCACGCCGGTCGCTCGACTTCCCGGATCTTGAGCACCAGGCCGACGATCAGTGCTCCGATAATGATCACCGATACGGCGAGGCCCATGCGGCGAACCTGGAGATCCCGAAGAGCCGCGTGGCCCCTGGCCAGAGCTTCCTCCGAGATCTCGCTCCCCGGTTCGACTTCCTCCCGAACGGCCTCCACGTCGAAGGCGTGGATCGCGGCCCGCGATTTCACCAGCGCGCTCTGGCCGTCGTTGAGGCTGACCAGCGCTTCGCTCACCTCCATGCCTGAATCCTCGGCATCGAGAAGCACGGTGCGAGCCGTGTCGAGCGCCAGTCGCAAGCCATCGATCAGGGTCCGCATTTCCTCGGCCGCCGTACCCCCGGCATCGGATTCCCGGTGGCACTGCGAGCATACTGCGGCCTCACCGACGCCCAGCATTTCGTCATGCGCCGGCTGCACGTCATGGTTCTGGTGGCACGCGGCGCAGCCGGGCACCCCCAACATGGTGAAGGTCTCCGCGTGGCGGCTTTCCCCGAAGTAGTCGGCCATCACCACATGACATTGCCCGCATACGTTTCCGACCCAGGAGATCCCTGGCGGCGCTGCGCCGTGGTTCCCATGGCAGTCGTTGCACGTAGGCGCGGATGTGTCACCCCCTTCACTCATCGTTTCCCAATGGATGCTGCGTCGATACTCGGCGCCCTGGTCCGTGGGGATGCCGTAGGGCTCCATGCGAGCCGGGTCCGAGTGGCAGCTCTCACACGTGTCCGCCACGTTGAGTGGGTGGACCGAAGAACGGGGGTCGGACGCCGGACGGATGCTGTGAGCCTGGTGACAGCTGGCGCACGTCGCGACCGCCGTGTCGGCGGCCCCGAGCAATCGCTGACCGTGCACGGACGTGACATACTCCGCTACCTGGTCGACCCGCAGCGAAGGATCGTACTGACGCATGAAGCTGGCGTTGGAATGGCATCGACCGCACACGTCCGGCACCTGTCCAGGCGAGGGCCGGCCGATGTATCCCTTTGCCTCGTCCATGGCGGCCGGGCCTTGGATCGTGGGGTCGCCGCCGTGACACGCCGCACACCCGAATCCTGCTTCCATGTGCACATCTTCAGCGAAAGCCTGTACCGGCTCGCCCAGGCGGCCGGAGAGCATCTCGTGACACGCGATGCAACTGTCCGCTCCATCCTGAGCCGCCATGGGATCCGGTGAGGCCAGGGTCACTGTCAGAAGCAAGCCGATTACGCCGATGCGTCGCTTCATGGAGAGCTCGCTTGGAAGAAAGCCATGAGATCTCCTATCTCACGACCTGTGAGTGAGGGCCAATCCGGGACAGAGTCCTCATTGGCCTCGAGCACGGCGAGGTGGTTCCACAGGGCGGCCGTCACGGACGACGGATGGCCGAGGCCCGGGATCGACGATAGGTCGCCCGGAGTGTGGCAGTCGGCGCAACCCTTGCTGTCGATCAGCCTCCGGCCGCTGCTCGCTTTGCCACCGGCTGAGAAGTAGTCCACGGAATAGAGGTAGGCAACGACGTTCGCGAAGTCCTGGGCCTGAAGGTGGGGGAACTCGAGATCTCTCGCGCGCAGGGCATCAATCATCGCCGGCGCCTTGTTCCACATCAGGGCCACGAAATCGATCAGGCTCGCGCCTCGGCTTAGTCCCGAGAGAACCGGCGCGATGGTTCCTCCCGCACTCGGGTTTCCGTGGCACTCGATGCACTGTCTATCCACGATGACCCGTGCTCCCGCGGCGGCATCGCCGGGCAGGACGTACAGATTCTCACCGGAAACCTCGTCGGCGGTGGATTGAAGAAAGGCGATCAGGTCGACCAGGTCGGGACCGCTCATCCGAGGTCTGGATATTCCTCTGACCTCTGCCGCTTCGATCATCGCCGGGCCGTGGTTCCACATGGCGGCGGCGACCTCGATCGGCACGCCCCTGGCCCCGACGTGGTCCAGCCCGGGCCCGACCACGCCACCGACGCCTCCAACCTGGTGGCACCTGATACAGCTCAGATCCGTGAAGAGACGCTTTCCTCGCTCCGCGTCTCCCGCGGTGTCGAAATAGCCGAGGGTGTACAGGTATGCGAACAGATCACCGGCCTCGCGCTCACTCAGGTGGGGTCTCTCGATTTCGAGATCCGCCATGCGCCGGTTCATGTCCGGGAGGTGATTCCACAGTGCGGCAGTGAGGTCCTGAAAGGTCCGCGCGGACCCGATCGTGCGAAGGTCAGGTCCGAGAGACTGCCCACTGCCACTGATCGAGTGGCAGCGAACACACCCTTTTTCTCCGAACACCTCAGCGCCGGCTACGGCGTTCTGAGTGGGTGCAGGCAGGTCCTGAGCTGGCAGCGACCGAGCGCCGGATGCCCAGCCGGCGGCGAAAACCAGAACAAGGTACGACCGGCGGCGCGAGGATCGCGTTACGATTTGCACGGCGTCCTGTTTGTAAGCGGTGACAGAGTACCAGGTGCGACCAGTACAATCACCCGGCCGCCCGAGACGGCCGGACAGTGTGTTGAACAATAATACGGCCTCCCGATGCCTCGAAGAACGGGAAGCTCGATCAGTACCCGGTGTGGCAGATAGCGCACGACTGCGTGCTGCGGTCGGCCGCCCGCTGCGGATCGAAGTCCGGTCCGTGCGGATTCACGCGCCAGCCCTGCTTGGCCGAGTGACAGGCGAGACATTCCGTCTGCTGGTGGCACGAGGTGCAGCTTTCCATGCCCTGGCGCGCCGCCGCGCCGTGCTGCTGCAGCCAGTTGGCCACGCCGTCGTGGTATCCACCGTTCTGCCGGCCATCCTGTGCGACGCCCTGGTTCGAGTGGCAGTCGCGGCAGAAGACTTCCCTCGAATGGCACTCGGAGCACTCCATCGGAGCGGCCCACGACTCGGCGCTGTGGCGGGTGACGAAGTTTGCCGGATGATACTGGAAGCCGGGATTCTTCGGACCATCGTGGCAGTCCACGCAGAACGTCTCCTTGTGACACGATGCGCAATTGGGGAGGTCTGCTGCCGCACCGGTAGCATGCTGCGTTTGCCAATCGGGCGTGTGACCGGGCGCCGGATCGAAGTGGCAGGTCTCACACGGATTGATCCCGACTTCGAAGTGGTCGGTCGCGCCGTTGCCGTGACAGGCCAGGCAGGTGTCTCCCGAAGCCGCCTGTACCGCCATTTCACCCTCACCACCGGGTACACCATGGCAAGTCTTGCAACCGAGTTTCGGATGTGTGGCGTGCTGGAACTTGTTTCCACTCTTACGCGGCGTGTAGCCCTCGTAGCCCACTTCGACGAACGCCTGGCCATTGTGACAGCCTGCGCACAGTGCCGGGTCCGCCGACACGTTCTGCGCCGCATCCCCCGAATAGATGCCCGCATGGCAGCTCTCGCAGCCGGCTCCGCCCAAGGCCTCGTGCTTCTCGTGCGGGAAATCGAAGGCTCCCCGGGAGGCCGCGAACAGCGCTCCGGCGCCGACCGTGAGAACGAGGGCGCCCAGGTAAGCGAGCCTCCTCATCGGGTACCTCCAGTGTTGAAGCGCCATCGCAGCGCGACGCTGGCGCGTCCTTCGGTCCAGGTATCGGCCAGGGGCCGGTTCTTGTCTTCGATCTGGTAGAAGCCGAGGGTGGCGTCGAGCGTGAGGTTGGCTTCCGTGATGTCATATGATCCTTCGACGCCGCCGCCAATCACGTAGCGCTCACCTTCCCGGAACTCGTACAGGGTTTCCGTAGCGGAACCGCGAACGGCCACGTACGAGGCCGAGCCCGCGGTCAGGTAGCGGCCGAGGACCAGATCGCCTCCGTACCGGGAGCCCCCGAATCCATCTTCCGCCCGGTAGCGGGCATCCACGTACCACTTGTCCGGGCTCCAGTAGATCCGACCGAAGCCGCGATAGCCGTTATTGCGTACGGTCGTGCTCGAGGAGCCTGAGTTGGTGTCCTCGTACTCGCGGTACGCTCCGCCTAGCTCGATCAGCAGCGGGAGGCTGCGAGACGTCCAGGTGCCTGAAAGGCGCCCCTCGTTGAAACCGACAGGTGAGAACGCGCTCCAGATGGTCCAGTAGTCGAAGAACGGAGTGTAGTGCCGGGCCTGGGCGGCAAACCGGATCCCCGCGAGCGCCGGCGTCGTGATCCGGACCCGGGCGTCGTTGAGCTGGTCGTAAGCGAAGTCATAACTGGCGCCGCCATCGAATGCCCAGCCGCCCACGAGTGCCCTGAGGTCCACCGCGGCTCGTTCGGAGTACAGGGCGAGCCGATCCGTGCGGAGCTCGCGCTGGTAGGTCGCCGAGCCGGAGAACACCTTGCCGCCCCGGAAACCGAGCTCACCGCCGAAGAGATAGCCGCGCCGGTCGGTGGCCAGCAGATCAGCCTCCTGGTACAGGCTGCCGTTCCGCGGTGCGTTGACGCCGCGCGCCAGGCTCCAGCCGGCGTACCCTTCGACCCACATCCAGCCGAGCCCGCGCCACACGGCCGAGGCACCGTCGAAATTGTAGTACCCGAGCCCCGACGCCCGGTACATCCGTCCGGCCTTGATCTGGTAAGTCGATCGATTGAAGCTCAGGTAGCCGGTGAGGAGGTCGAATTCCTGATCGGTGCGCGGCCAAAGGTCGTCGCTGCCCAGGCGAGTCCGCATCTGTCCGTGGAACGACAGGCCCTGCACGCCGGTCCAGCCGGCGAAGCGCAGGTCCTGCGTGAACGGCATGATGTCCTGACGCTGGCCGTTGTTCTCGTACCAGCGGCAGAAATCACCCTCGATGCACGACACTACGGTCCCGTCCGCCAACTGTCGCTGGAGGCCCGACCCCGACACGTCTCCTTCGAGAACCGAGTCCTGCGAAAACGGCTGGAGCTGCATCCAGCCCCAGTTGAGCCTGACGTCACCGCGTACGCCTTGAGCCTGGGCTGCTGCTGGCAGCCACGCCACGGCGCACACGAGGAACAAGAAGAACGGCCGGCGATGGACAGTCATGGTCCTGCTCCGACGCGCTTGAGGTTACCTGTCACGGAGCTTCCTGGACGGCACTCCAAACATGGGCGCGCGAGCGAACTCGATCAACCCCGCCCGCCCGCGACGAACGGAGCCGGGGACAGCCCCGGCTCCGCCTTCTGATCAGCCCTATCTGTATCCGAACAGCATCGTATACAGAATGAGAGCCACGATGGTGAGTCCGATCCCGAGCATGGTGAAGCCGAAGACTCGGACAAGCGTCTCGAATTCCTTCGGGAGCGGATCGACGAGGCGCTCTTCCAGCTTCCCTTCCGCCTTCATGCGCTCGTACTCCATCGGCTTGTCGCGCTTCAATTCCTCCAGCGGGACCCTGCCCGTGAAGATCACCGGGTCCATCGGGAACTTGTCCAGGCGGAAGTGCGTGTTGAAGAAGTGGATGGTGAAGATGAAGGCCACCGCCAGCAGCGCCTCATCGCTGTGAATGATCGTCGCGACATTGACGAACCACCCGGGCAGCACGTTCGTGAAGAACTCGGGGAACCACAGGAAGAGCCCCGTGGATCCGATGATGAACATGCCCCAGAACACGGCAAAGTAGTCGAACTTCTCCCAATAGGTGAACCGGCCGTAGTTCGGTCTCTCACCGCTGCCGTAGAACCACTTGACGGACTCCACGAACTCCCGTCCGTCGTTCTTGTTGAACATCAGCGAGTCGCGGGAGAAGATGTACTCCTTCCAGGTCTTGCCCGAGGTGCGCCTCTGCTTGCGCACGTCCACCAGGTGGACGATGAAAACGGCGATCAGCGCGACCGCTCCCAGCCGGTGAAGGTTACCCATCGCCTCGAAGCCGCCCACCATGCCGGAGAACAGCTTCGCCCACCCCATCCAGGCGAACTTGAGAGCCATGCCCGTTGCCGCCAACAGCATGAAGCTGAGCAGCATCACAACGTGCATGAGCCGCTGGAATTGCGTGAATCGGCGATAGAGCTGCTTGCGCTCCTCGGTCACGGCCTCCGCGTGGCCCTTCCAGTGCTCGGGCGAGCGCCACAGGCGGAACAGCCAGGCTCCCGTGTGGATCAGCGAGAACGTGAGCACGCTGACCAGGAGACCGGTCATGGCCCAGAAAGACCAGAACAGCCACGGGTACTTGTCCGGATCGTGGTGCGTGGCGTGCGTCAGGTAACCCGTGAACCTCTCATTGGCCCTTGGATGACACTGTGCGCACGTGTCGACAATGTTGTTCCGGCTCAGGGTCGACGCGAGCTCGGAGTTGGGGAGGATGTTGTGCGTCCCGTGGCAGTCGTAGCACTTGGCCGCCCGGGCGCCGCCCAGCCTGGACACCTTTCCGTGGTACGTGTCGAAGAAGGTCTCGGACTCGTCCTCGTGGCACCGGCCGCACTGGCTCATCATCAGCAGGCGAAAATCGTCCCGGTCGGTCCGGCTGATCGTGTGGGACGTGTGGCACTCCTCGCACGTGGGGTAATGGGGATCCCTGTCGTGCGAGAAATCTCCGTCCTCGGGCCAGTGAATACTCTCGCGGAACTGTTCCTCGATGCCGTGATGGCATTGTCCGCACGTAGAAGCGATCCGGTTCGCGTTGACGGACGAGTTCGGATCGGACTCCGGCAGCTCGGTGTGCGCTCCATGGCAATCGGTGCAGGTCGCCGTCACGACCAGTCCGCTCTCCAGCAGGCCCTTGCCGTGGATGCTCATTTCGTAGCCACGGACGATGTCCTCGCCCTCTCGCTGGATGCGGCGGGCCGCGACTTCACCTTCCTGGTGGCACGTCGAGCATAGCTCGGGGACGTTTCGGGCGTACGTCGGCGAGACCGGGCTTTCCTTGTCGCTCGTGGCGTGTTTCTCGTGGCAGTCCAGGCAGATCGGGGCGTCGGCCACACCTTCAGCGGCCAGCCTGCCGTGGCTGCTGGCCTGGTACTCCGTCACCTGTTCGGCGTGGCAGATCGAGCAGTCGACGAGGGACGAAACCGTCTCGCACGGTCGCTCGTCGAACAGGACGCTGACCCCGGTGTGGCACTGAGCGCACGTCGTGCCCTCGTGAGCTCCCACGCTGTACGGGCCCTCATCCACGAACATCGAAATCGTGGTTCCGTCGGGAGCCGTGCCGGTGAGCTCCGGGTCTGAGTGACACTCCAGGCAGTCGGCATTCGCGACGCCGGCGTCGTAGAACACACGCCGGATCTCGTGCGGCTGGTGGCAGTCCACGCATGCCGGAATCAGGTGTGGCTGCTCTTCCCACAGCCGCCCCTCGATCACCTGCGTGTGGACTTCCTCGATCCGTGCGTGGCACGCCATGCATGTCCCGGCGACGTTGTCCACGTGGATGCTCGATCGGGAGTCCGTGTGGGGAAGTATGAAGTGCGACGTGTGGCAGGACGTGCATACGGCCGTCACCGACAACCCACGCTCGAACAGGCCCGCCCCGTGGATCGACAGCGAGTAGTTCCTCAGGATGCTGTCCTGCGGAATGTCTCGCCGCTCGGATACTTCCGTTCCCTCCTGGTGGCACTCGCCGCACAGGACGGGGATGTTCATCACCGACGTCCTCGATGCCGTATTCCGGCTGGACAGAATGTCGTGTGTGCCGTGACAACTGGAGCAGGTCGGGGCGAGGGCGTCACCGCGCGCGACGGCCTGACCGTGCAGCGACTGACCGTGCTGTCGTGTCTGCCGCCCGTGACACTGAGCGCAGCTCGGCGCGGGGGCGTCTTCCTGGTGGGGAAAATCGAGACCGGCGTGACAGTCCTGGCAACGCAGGCTGCCGTGCACGGACCCGGCCAATGACTCTTGGGTTACCACGAGGCGCTCGCCGTATTCCTGGCTCTGAAAGAAGGCCGGGTTCTCGTGGCACATCAGGCAGTTGACGTCCTGGGCACCAGCCGGAGCCGTAACAAACAGCACAGCGATCGCCGCCGCGGGGACGAGTCGCGTCACACTCCGGAACATCCGGATTCGCATCAGGCCTCCTCATC